>NZ_JBHVYE010000024.1:0-115794 GCF_042881135.1 Streptomyces sp. NPDC058284 | reverse complement strand
GCGGAGCATGCCCTGCGGGCTTGCGTCGCTTGCTGTAATCGATGGCCATCGCGTCCCCTGAGCTGGGGTGTTGCAACGACCACTAGAACTCAAGGCAGGTACGGGGCCCTTCGCGTACGGCCTGCCGCACAGGGGTGCGGGTGTCGACAAATACCCCGGCACAACGGGTCATTTCACCGGGGCCGCGTCAACACCGCTCCAGGAAAACACTCTTCTCTGTCGCTCAACCGAGTGACTAAATGTCGCCAAATCATCACCGAGCGCTACGCTCACTCGCGTGACGCACTCCGCCAACTACACCCAGAAGCGCCGATCCCATCGGGGACCCGCCCGCCGCATCGGCCGCACGCTCGCCCTCGTCCTGCCCGTGATGCTGGTGCTTTCCGGGACCCTCGCGGTCACCAGCGTCAACTGGTCGGGAGACTCCTCGGACTCGATGCTGACCGCGTCCGCCGACAACCTCTCCAAGCCCGCCAAGTCGCGCGCCCCGCATGACATCCTGCGCGACCGGCTCCTCCTGGAACTGCAGGAGAAGAACCCGGGCGTCGCGCTCACCCACCTTCAGCAGGAGGTGAACCGCCACCCCTCGCTGGCCCGGCACTGCGCCTCGCTCGCCCGCGCACTCGGCCGCGCCGCAGTGCGGGTGTACGGCCCGAGCCGCGCCCAGTCGTACGCCAGGCCCGTCTGCGACACGTCCTACGCCACAGGCGTCGCCCGGTACGCCTCTTGAGCCGTCCCGCGACCGGGAGCGAAAGCCGGGGGCGGGGCGGGAAGCGGGGCAGCGGGTGGGGCCGGGGTCAGAGCTCCGCGCTGTCCGCTTATCGTGCAGTGCATGACTGCTGACCCGCCTCCCAGGCAAGCCGTGATCCTCGCCGGAGGCCAAGGCTCCCGCCTCCGCCCCTACACCGACGACCGGCCGAAGCCGATGGTCGAGATCCCCGGCACGGGGACCCCGATCATCGGCCATCAGCTTGCCTGGCTGGCCGCGGAGGGCGTGACGGACGCCGTCGTCTCCTGCGGCCACCTCGCCGAGGTCCTCCAGGAGTGGCTGGACGCCGCCGACCTCCCGCTGAACGTGACCACGGTCGTCGAGAAGGAACCGCTCGGCCGCGGCGGCGGCCTCAAGTACGCCGCCCGTCACCTGCCGCACGCCGACCAGCCCTGGTACGCGACGAACGGCGACATCTGGACCCGTTTCTCGCTGCGCGACATGGCGGCCTTCCACGCCGAGCGCGACGCCACCGCGACCCTCGCCCTGGCCCGCCCCCGCATCCCGTGGGGCGCCGTGGAGACGGACGCGTTCGGCCACATCACGGACTTCATCGAGGCGCCGCCGTCCCCGTACCTCATCAACGCGGGCGTGTACGTGTTCTCGGCGGCCTTCACCGAACTGCTGCCGGACCTCGGCGACCACGAGCGCACCACGTTCCCGCGCCTCGCCCGTGCCAAGCGCCTGGCGGGGTTCCCGCTGCCGCAGGGCGCCTACTGGCGGGCGATCGACACCGCCAAGGACCTCACCGAGGCCGCCAAGGAGCTCGCCGCACAGGGCCGTTGAGGGCCCAGGAGGTTTCCCTTCCGGATACGCCGACGGGGCCCCGCACGATACGTGTGCGGGGCCCCGTCGGCGTAGGCGGAACAGGCGTGGGCGGGACGTCGGAGCGTCAGTGGCCGAGCACTCCGCCCAGCAGTCCGCGGGGCTCCTCGCCGCCCCCTGAGCCACCCGACGTACCGGCGCCACCCGCCGCACCGCCCGCGCCGCCGGAACCGCCGCTGGACGACGGACCCGCGGTCGTGGCCGTCGGCTGCTGCTGTCGCTGCGGCGCCGACTGCTGCGGCGGGGCCTGGCCCGCCGTGCCGCTGCTGCCCTGCGGCTGGCTGGGCTGCGTGGAGCCGACCGTGCCGCTCTCCCGGGAGCGGGCCGCGCCCGGCGCCGTGGCGCCCTGCGTGGGGCTCGCGGAGCTGCCCTGCGTCGGGGAGGGGCCCGCCGATGCGGTGGGGCTCTGCGACTGGCGGTGTTGCCGCTTCTTCGCGGGGTCTCCGGGGAGCGGGGAGCCCGGCAGTTCGTTGCGCGGCGCCTCGCCGGGACCCGGCGCGGTGACCCGGTCCGCGTCCCGCACCGCGCCGCCCAGCATCGATCCGATGAGCAGGGTGAGGCCGACCACGACCGCCCCGATCAGGCCGCCGCGGCGCAGCACGCGCCGCCGCAGGTCCCAGATGTCGACGCGGGGCCCGAGCGTGCGCCAGGCCTCACCTGCGAGGCGTCCGTCGACGGAGTAGACGGGCGCACCCGCGATGATCAGCGGTGACCAGGCGGCGAGGTAGATGATGTCGGGCGCGTCGTAGGCGGGGACGGTCTTCCAGCTCACGGTGACGATGAGCGCGGCCGAGAGCAGCACGCCGATCGAGGCGGCGACCCGCTGCCAGAGTCCGAGCACCGTCAGGACGCCGACGACGACCTGGAGGAAGGCGATGCAGAGTCCGGCGCCCACGGGGTGCTGGAGGGCGAAGTCGCGCAGTGGCTCCGCGAGTGCCCAGGGGTGCAATGAGGTGAGCCACTTGACCATGGAGCCGCGTTCGCCGCCGTCGAAGTAGACGGGGTCGCAGAGCTTGCCCATCCCGGCGTAGATGGAGATGAAGCCGAGGAAGACGCGCAGCGGGAGCAGGACGACGCCGAGGTTCATGCGGCGTCCGGGGTAGTAGGCGTGCCGGACCGGGTCCGAGCCGCGCCTGCGGGGGCGCTCCTCGCCCTCGTCGCCCTCGTCGTCGTAGCCCTCGTCGTAGCCGTCGTCGTAGCCGTCGTACGCGTCGTGGGCGTTCTCGTCGGCCTGCTGGGCGAGCCGTTCGTCGTAGTCGCTGCCGGGCAGCCGCATCTGCGGCAGCAGCCGGGTGCCGGAGGCGGGGGTGCGGGGTCCGATGACGGCGGGCGTCTCGGCGGTCTCTGGGCCCTCGTCCTCGATGCGCGGGATGACCTGGGTGGCGCCCGCGTCGTCGTAGGGTCCTGCCTCTTCGGCCGAACGGCGCACGCTGTTGCCGCGTACGGCCTGCAGCAGTCTGATCGCGCCGGTGTCGTCCGGATCGGACTTCCCGCTCCAGACGACGGGCGCGCGGCGCTTGGCGGCGGCCCCGGTGGCGGGGATGCGCACCGTCTCGTCGGGGATGCCCAAGTGCCGTGAGATGCGCGGGGATTGAGTGCGCCCAGCGGCGGGAAGCTGCACGCGGAAACTCGCGTGATTGACGATGACCTGCGCCGGGTCGCTCGGCACCTTCACCATGCTCAGCGCGGGAGCATCGTCGAAACCTGACGAGCTTCCCCCCGTGGGAGTGCGGGGTGTTCTGGTGTCCACACTCATCTAACCGAGTGATGTGTGTTTAGGACACTGCCTTGACCATGGGGAAGTGTCCGGGCCGCGTCAAGAGATCACCGCGGCCCGGACATCGCCGCCGGTCAGCTGCGGTGGCGCGACGCCTCGTAGAGCACGACGCCCGCCGCCACACCGGCGTTCAGCGACTCGGCGCCGCCCGGCATCGGGATGCGCACGCGGAAGTCGCAGGTCTCGCCGACGAGGCGGGACAGGCCCTTGCCCTCGCTGCCGACGACGATGACGACCGGGCCGCTGAGCGCCTGGAGGTCGCCGACCTCGTGCTCACCGTCGGCGGCGAGGCCGACGACGGCGACGCCCGCCTTCTTGTACGCCTCCAGGGCGCGCGTCAGGTTGGTGCAGCGCGCGACCGGCGTACGGGCGGCGGTGCCCGCGGACGACTTCCAGGCGCCTGCCGTCATGCCGGCGGCGCGCCGCTCGGGGACGAGGACGCCGTGGCCGCCGAAGGCGGAGACGGAGCGGACGACGGCGCCGAGGTTGCGCGGGTCGGTCACACCGTCGAGGGCGACGATCAGCGGGTCCTGGCCCGCGTCGTACGCGGCGGCGGCGAGCTCCTCGGGGTGCGCGTACTCGTACGGCGGGACCTGGAGGACGAGGCCCTGGTGGTTGAGGCCGTTCGTCATGCGGTCGAGCTCGGGGCGCGGGGCCTCCATGAGGTGGATGCCGCCGCGCTCGGCCGCGAGCTGGAGCGCCTCGCGGACCCGCTCGTCGTTGTCGATGAACTGCTGGACGTAGAGCGTGGTGGCGGGCACGCCGTCGCGCAGCGCCTCGAAGACGGGGTTGCGGCCGACGACCATCTCGGAGGTGCCCTTGCCGCCGCGGTTCCTGGCCGCGGGACGACGGCCGCCGGCCCCCTTCTTGGCCTTGGCGGTGGCGATGCGGTTCTTCACGTGCCCCTTGCGCGCCTCGGCGGGCGGCGTCGGACCCTTGCCCTCAAGGCCGCGGCGCCGATTGCCGCCGCTGCCGACCTGCGCGCCCTTCTTGCCGGACATGCGGCGGTTGTTAGCGGCCATGACCTACCTGTCTGTTGTGGTGCGTGGGCGCGTACATGCGTACGCGCACGGAGGTGTACGTCTATGAAGTGTGCCGCCCGAAAGGCCGGGCGGCACATCAGCGGTGTCGCCTAGCGCGGACCGAGGGTCCAGCGGGGCCCTGTCGGACTGTCCTCGATGACGAGGCCCGACTGGTTCAGCTGGTCGCGGATGGTGTCGGCGGTGGCCCAGTCCTTGCGGCCGCGGGCGGCCTCGCGCTGGTCGAGGACGAGACGGACGAGGGTGTCCACGACGCCGTGCAGGTCGTCGCCGCGGTCGCTCTGGCCACCGGCCCAGTGCGGGTCGAGCGGGTCGAGGCCGAGGACGCCGAGCATGGCCCGCACCTCGGCGAGGCGTGCCACGGCGGCTTCCTTGTCGTCGGCGGCCAGGGCGGAGTTCCCCTGGCGGACCGTGGTGTGGACGATGGCGAGCGCCTGCGGTACGCCCATGTCGTCGTCCATGGCGTCGGCGAAGGCGGGCGGCACCTGGGCGGCGGGCTCGACGATCCCGCCGGCCTTCTCCACCACGCGCTGCACGAAGCCCTCGATGCGGGAGAACGCGGACTCGGCCTCGCGCAGCGCCTCCGGGCTGTACTCGATCATCGAGCGGTAGTGCGGGGTGCCGAGGTAGTAGCGCAGGACGATGGGGCGCCACTGCTTGACCATGTCGCTGACGAGGACCGAGTTCCCGAGGGACTTCGACATCTTCTCGCCGCTCATGGTGACCCAGCCGTTGTGCACCCAGTACCGCGCGAAGGTGTCGCCGAAGGCCTTGGCCTGGGCGATCTCGTTCTCGTGGTGCGGGAAGATCAGGTCGATGCCGCCGCCGTGGATGTCGAACTCGCGGCCCAGGTACTTGTGGGCCATCGCCGAGCACTCCAGGTGCCAGCCGGGACGGCCGCGGCCCCACGGGGTCTCCCAGGCGGGCTCGCCGGGCTTGGCGGCCTTCCACATGGCGAAGTCGCGCGAGTCGCGCTTGCCCGCGACGCCCTCGTCGGGCTGGCGCAGGTCGTCGATGTCCTGGTTGGAGAGCTCCAGGTACTGGGGCCAGGAGCGCACGTCGAAGTAGACGCTGCCGTCGGCCTCGTAGGCGTGGCCGCGCTCGATGAGGCCGCGCATCATCTCGACCATCTCGGTCACGTGCCCGGTGGCGCGCGGCTCGTAGGTGGGCGGGAGGCAGCCGAGCGCGTCGTATCCGCTGTTGAAGGCGCGCTCGTTCTCGTACCCGATCGACCACCAGGGACGGTCCTGGTCGGCCGACTTCTTGATGATCTTGTCGTCGATGTCGGTCACGTTCCGGATGAACGTCACGTCGTACCCGCGGTAGGTGAACCAGCGGCGCATGATGTCGAAGTTCAGGCCGGACCTGATGTGCCCGATGTGCGGGGCCGCCTGCACCGTGGCACCACAGAGGTAGATCGAGACACAGCCGTCGTTGAGGGGGCTGAAGTCACGGATCTGCCGGGCGCTGGTGTCGTACAGGCGAATCGTCACCACTCCAGGGTAGTGGGCGCCGGGCAGTGCCCTGTGCCCCGTTGGGCCACAGGGCACCGAACTGTGACGTCGCCGCGTCCTGCGGCTCTTACGCCGGTGTACGGACGACCAGGGCTGTCGCGATCGCCGCGAGCCCGTCGCCGCGGCCGGGAAAGCCGAGGCCGTCGGTGGTGGCGCCGGAGACGCTGACGGGGGCTCCGGCCGCTTCGGAGAGCACCTTCTGCGCCTCTTCCCTGCGCTTGCCGATCTTCGGGCGGTCGCCGATGACCTGCACGGCGACGTTGCCGACGGTGAAGCCGGCGGCCCTGACGATGCGGGCGGCCTCGGTGAGCAGGGTGAGACCGGAGGCGCCGGACCACTCGGGGCGTCCGGTGCCGAAGTGCGCGCCGAGGTCGCCGAGGCCCGCCGCGGAGAAGAGCGCGTTGCAGGCGGCGTGCGCGACGACGTCGGCGTCGGAGTGGCCGGCGAGTCCGGGGCCCTCGTCCTCCCACTTCAGGCCCGCGCACCACAGTTCGCGGCCCTCTTCGAAGGCGTGGATGTCGGTGCCGATGCCGACCTGCGGCAGCAGCGGCACCTGGTGGGTGTCAGAAGCCATCGTTGGCCCTCCTGCGGGCGAGGACGGCCTCGGCGAGCACCAGGTCGAGGGGCCGCGTCACCTTGAAGGCCTCCTCGTGGCCCGGCACGCAGACGACGGGCAGGCCGAGCTGCTCGACCATTCCGGCATCGTCGGTCACCTGGCCGGTGACGCTCTCGTGGGCGCGGACGAGCGTGGCGCGGTCGAAGCCCTGCGGGGTCTGCACGGCGCGCAGCCGGGCCCGCTCGGGGGTGGCCACGACGGCTTCGGGGCCGCCGGGCTCCGTGGCCGGTTCGACCTGCTTGACGGTGTCGGCCAGGGGCAGCGCGGGGACCACGGCGGGCGCTCCCTCGCGTACGGCCTCGATGACGCCGTCGACCGTGTCGACGGGCACCAGGGGGCGGGCCGCGTCGTGCACGAGGACGATGTCGAAGCCGGGCGGCAGGGCGTCGAGACCGGCGCGCACGGACTCCTGGCGGCTCTGACCTCCGGGTACGACGACGAAGTCGGTGCGCTCGGGCAGCGCGTGGTCGTCGAGGAGGGTCTTGACCTCGGGGGCGCCGTCGGGCGGTGCGACCACGACGACGAGGGAGACGGCCCGGGATTCCGCCATGGCGCGCACGGCGTGGATGAGCATCGGGGTGCCGTTCAGCGCGCGAAGCGCTTTGGGGGCGCCAGGGCCGAGGCGCACGCCCCGCCCAGCCGCGGGAATGACCACCGCGGTACGGGATTCGCTAGACATCGGTTCCGTTCAGGTTTGTGTGCTCGACCGACGTGGGTATGGCCTGGGCGTGCCCCCGGCTCGAGCGCAGTGCGGAGCCAGGGGAGTGCCGGGCACGAGCCTCGACCGGACCCCTTCCGTGACATCTGGTCGAGACGGCTGCCGGAGCCCGGCACGCCCAACACGGCTCCCATGGGGCCGCACACGGCTGGGTACGAACATGCCGCAGCGCCCGGCGACTCCCATAAGGGTCAGCGGGCACCGCGGCATTTTTGCGCCGATCATTACCGCACCGGGCAGCGCTGCGCCGATGCGGCGCGAGACCGCCGAGGCAGGCGCCTCGGACCGTCCGCGTCAGGACGCGAGGACCTCGTCAAGCAGGGCCTCGGCCTTGTCCTCGTTCGTGTTCTCCGCGAGGGCGAGCTCGCTCACCAGGATCTGGCGGGCCTTGGCGAGCATGCGCTTCTCGCCGGCCGACAGGCCCCGCTCCCGCTCACGACGCCACAGGTCACGCACGACTTCCGCGACCTTGATGACATCGCCGGAGGCGAGCTTCTCGAGATTTGCCTTGTAGCGACGCGACCAGTTCGTGGGCTCTTCGGCGTACGGCGCGCGCAGTACTTCGAAGACCCGGTCGAGGCCGTCCTGCCCGACCACATCACGCACACCGACGAACTCCGCATTGTCCGCTGGCACACGCACCGTCAGGTCGCCCTGAGCGACCTTCAGCACCAAGTAGGTCTTGTCCACGCCTTTGATCTGGCGAGTTTCGATAGCCTCGATCAGCGCGGCCCCGTGATGGGGATAGACCACGGTGTCGCCAACCTTGAACGTCATGTGACAGGTACCCCTTCCGTGGCTATCCATCCTAACACGAGAATCGCCTCTTCTGAATGGCGTTTTCGCAGGTCAGGGCATATCTCGGGGCTTGACAACAGCAACAGGAACGTGCTGCGGAGGGCTCCCGGAACGGGGTATTCGCAGGTCGGAGCGGCTCTTCGGGGAGCCGGAAACGCGCCTGCCGCGCGCCCCTCAAGAGCGCCCAGGACGGCCGAACGTCCCGGTTTGCGCGGTTCCAAGCGGTGAACTTTCGATACTCCGTTCGGGGGCCGAAGAGGTCTGCTGAGCGCCACCCGAAGCGTTTCCCGGCGATTCCGGAATTGATCAAGCAGTCGTGTGATCAATTCTCCGGACCACCATGCATTCCTTACCGGAAATCCCCAGGACGGCCCGCCGGAGCACTTGACGGCGCTTATGCGAATGGTGGCGGTGGGGCCGGTGAGGCGGAGGGTGGCGGAGGAGTAGGCAAGGGGGCGCGCGGACCGGGAGGCGGCGCGGATGTGACGCGGATGTGGCGCGGTATGTGGCTCGGACGCGGCGCGGTATGCGGCTCGGACGCGGTCCGGGTGCGGTCCGGATGCGGCGTGGGTGCGGTCCGGATGTGGCCCGGGTGCCCTAAGGGGCGGGTCGGGTGCGATGGTGCGGGAACGGCTCGGTAACCTAAGCGCGCTGACACACCCTTAGGGCGGCTTTACTGTCGCCCGTCCTGTCCTGTACCGCCCACGTTCAAGGAGTTGCCGCCGCCGTGAGCCGCAGCCTTCGACGCGGCGCCCTCGCCGCCACCGCCCTCGCGTTCTCGCTCGCGTCGCTCTCCGCGTGCGCCGCAGGCAACAACGCTCAGACGATGGAGGTCAAGCCGGACAACGCCGCGACCTCCGTCGGCGACATCAAGATCCAGAACGCCATGGTCATCACGCAGCCGGACAAGGAGACCGAGGGCCCGGCCGCGGTCTCCGCGACGATCTTCAACGCCGGCGACAAGCCCGAGACCCTGAACGCCATCTCGGTCGAAGGCTCGTCCAAGAAGGCCAAGCTCACCGCGGGCAAGGACGACAAGGCCTCCAAGCCGAACGGTCCGCTGACCATCCCGGCGGGCGGCTCCATCGTCATCGGCGGCAAGAACAACGCCTCCGCGGTCCTGACCGCCGGCCGCGAGTCGATCAAGGACGGCAACGCGCAGCCGGTCACCTTCTCGTTCGGCAAGACCGGCGACGTGAAGATGAAGGCGTTCGTCGTGCCCGCCGGCAGCTACTTCAGCAAGTGGGGCCCGAGCCAGGCCCCGCAGTCGCCGGAGGGGAAGCCGGGCAAGCCCGTGAAGTCCGGTGAGCCGGCGCCCGGCGACTCCGGCAAGGGCTCCCACAAGCCGTCGGACGGCGGAAGCACGAAGCCTTCGGACAAGGCCGACGGTGCGGGTACCGACGCCGGTACGGGCACCGACGCGGGTACCGATGCCGGTGCCAACACCGGTACCGACACCGGCGCCGAGCACTGATCGGCGTACGTAACGCAGCACGGCAGTGATGAAGGGCGGGACCCCGGTCGGGGTCCCGCCCTTCATCACTGCCTACGGCCTGCTGGCTGCCGCCTGCGTTTCTACGGCCTACGGCTCGAACTTGTAGCCGAGACCGCGGACAGTCACCAGGTAGCGCGGCGCCCCCGGGTCCGGCTCGATCTTGGCGCGCAGGCGCTTGACGTGGACGTCGAGGGTCTTGGTGTCCCCCACGTAGTCGGCGCCCCAGACGCGGTCGATGAGCTGCATGCGGGTCAGGACGCGGCCCGCGTTGCGCAGGAGCATCTCCAGGAGGTCGAACTCCTTCAGGGGCAGGTCGACCTTGGAGCCGGAGACCGTGACCACGTGCCGGTCCACGTCCATGCGGACCGGGCCCGCCTCCAGGGCCTGCGGGGCGACCTCCTCGGGCTCGCCGCGGCGGCGCAGGACGGCCCGGATGCGGGCCACCAGCTCCCGCGAGGAGAACGGCTTGGTGACGTAGTCGTCGGCTCCTATCTCCAGGCCGACCACCTTGTCGATCTCGCTGTCCTTGGCGGTGACCATGATCACCGGGACGTTGGAGCGGCTGCGCAGCTGGCGGCAGACCTCGGTACCGGGCAGGCCGGGCAGCATCAGGTCGAGCAGGACGAGGTCGGCGCCGTTGCGCTCGAATTCGTCGAGTCCGTCCGGGCCGGTCGCCGCGATGGCGACTTCGAAGCCCTCCTTGCGGAGCATGTAGGACAGGGCGTCGCTGAAGGATTCCTCGTCCTCGACGACGAGCACTCGGGTCACGGAAGGACCTCCGGGGCAGGAATGGGTTCGTACGCGGTGTTCGCGGCGGATTCGTCGCCCGCGGCGGTCTCCTCGTCGAGGCCGCCGCCGCGACCGGTTCCGCGGTCGCGGTGCGCGGCCGCCTCGGGCAGCCGCAGGGTGAAGGTGGAGCCCTGTCCCTCGGAGCTCCACACGGTGACCTCCCCGCCGTGCGAGGCGGCCACGTGTTTGACGATGGCGAGGCCGAGGCCCGTGCCGCCGGTGGCCCGGGAGCGGGCCGGGTCGACGCGGTAGAAGCGCTCGAAGATGCGCTCCTTGTCCTTGTCGGAGATGCCGATGCCCTGGTCGGTGACGGCGACCTCGATGAGGTCGCCGCCGGGTGCGGCGACCCGGCGGGCGGCTATGCCCACGCGGGTGCGGGCGGGGCTGTAGTTGACGGCGTTCTCGACGAGGTTGCCGAGGGCCGCGGCGAGCTGGCCGCGGTTGCCCCAGATCTGGAGCTCCGCGGTGCCGCCCGCCGCCATGGTGATCTGCTTGTGCGAGGCCTGGTGGCGGCTGCGGTCGATCGCCTCCGCCACCAGTTCGTCGACACGGACCGGTTCGGCGTCCTCCAAGGGGTCGTCGTTCTGTACCCGGGAGAGGTCGATGAGCTCCTGGACGAGGCTGGTCAGGCGGGTCGCCTCGATCTGCATGCGGCCCGCGAAGCGCTCGACGGCCTCAGGGTCGTCGGAGGCGTCCATGACGGCTTCGGAGAGGAGGGAGAGGGCGCCGACCGGGGTCTTGAGCTCGTGGCTGACGTTCGCGACGAAGTCGCGCCGTACGGCCTCGATGCGGCGGGCCTCGGTGAGGTCCTCCACGAGGAGCAGGACGAGCCGGGAGCCGAGCGGGGCGACGCGCGCCGAGACCGCGAGGGCCTCGCCGCGGCCGGTGCCGCGCCGCGGCAGGTCCAGTTCGACCTGGCGTATCTCCCCGTCGCGGCGGGTGTCGCGGGCCATCTGCAGCATCGGTTCGACGGCGAGTTTCCCGCCGCGTACGAGACCGAGCGCGTACGCCGCCGAGCTGGCCTTGACCACGCTGTCGGCCTCGTCGAGGACGACCGCGGAGGAGCGCAGCACGGAGAGCACCGTGTCCACCCCCGGCGGGAGTACGGGGTCGGTGTGCAGGGAGGTCCGGGTGGGGCGTTTCTGGTCGCGCTCGCTCCATCGGAACGCCAGCATGGCGATGACACCGGTGCACACCCCGGCGATCGCTGCCGCTGCGGCGACCGCCGCGTTCACGTCCATGGGTCCAAGGTTATGCGCCTGGTCAGCGTGGCCCACAGCCAAACGGGTGCCGCCTCGAACACTCGTCGCCCAGAGTTCACCGTGGGGACGGTGCCGGTTCACTTCCCCCGGCCGGGCGGGGGCGGGTGCGGGCGGGGTCGTCGCCCTCCGTCGCCCACAGTTCACCTTGATGACGGGGGTGATTCATTTGGGGTGCCGGAAACGGACGCGTCGGGCCCGCACCGTGGGAGCGTAGAGGCCAGCCCCCTGAGACGTACTGGAGCGTAGGGGCCAGCCCCCTGAGACGTACTGGAGTATTCGGGGCCAGCCCCCTGAGACGTACCTAGAGAGGGACAGCCACATGCGGGACGCGTACCACGAGGAACTTGACTCGATCGGCGAGAGCCTGGTCGAGATGGCCCGCCTCGTCGGGTCCGCGATCGGGCGCGCCACGACGGCCATGCTCGACGCCGACCTGAAGATGGCGGAGAGCGTGATCGCCGCCGACCAGAAGGTCGACGATCTGCAGCACGACCTGGAGGCCCGCGCGATAGCCCTGCTCGCGCGCCAGCAGCCGGTCGCCACGGATCTGCGCATCGTCGTCACCTCGCTGCGCATGAGCGCCGACCTGGAACGCTCGGGCGACCTCGCCCAGCACGTCGCGAAGCTGGCGCGGCTGCGCTTCCCGGACTCGGCGGTGCCGCGGGACCTGCACGCCACGATCCTGGAGATGGGCCAGCTCGCGCAGCGCCTGATGGCGAAGGCGGCGGAGGTCATCATCACCAAGGACGTCGACCTGGCGCTCCAACTGGAGCAGGACGACGACGAGATGGACCAGCTGCACCGCACGCTCTTCCAGCACCTGATGGACGACCGCTGGAAGCACGGCATCGAGACGGCCGTCGACGTGACGCTGCTCGGCCGCTACTACGAGCGCTTCGCGGACCACGCGGTGTCGGTGGCGAAGCGGGTCGTGTACCTGGTCACGGGCGAACACGCGGACGAGATCCAGGCGACGGGTCCTGCGGCGGGCCCGGCGGCGGCTCCGGCGCCGGTGGAGGGCGGCGGCGCGTAGCCCTCTGTACCCATGTGCCCCGCTCGACATCAGGTGTCGTGCGGGGCACGGTTCGTGTGCGCGTGTGCGCTCCGGCCGTGGGTCAGCCGCAGCCGCCGCCGCACGAGCAGGGCCCACCGGACTGACACCCGCAACCGCACCCCGAGCCGCAGCCGCAGGCTCCCAGGAGTACGAGGGTGGGCAGCCCAGGCGTGTCGACGGGCGGCTCGGGGACGGATTCGCGCACGGGGGACTCGGCCATGGTCTCCTCCTCGAAGGCGTACGACGTACTGCCTGTTTCCCATTGCATGCCCAGGGGGGCGGGGCGCATCAACGGCGCACGCGCGCGTGGCGGGCAGGCCGACCGCGCCGGAATCCCCCCGCCGTGACCACGGCATACACGTCGTGCACGTGCCGATCCGGCCTTCGATGAACGGTTTGCTGCCAACTAAGGGTGGCCGCGGGGCCACGGAAGGTGGTCCGGGTTACACAGGAAAGCCGGGACGTTCGCACACGTGAGGGGGTCTGGTCGTGGTACTGACGATCAACGTGGCGGTGCTTCTGGCCGTCATCATCGTGCTGCGCCTGCGGAGGCGAACCCAGGCCCGCAGCCGCAATGACGAGCAGCTGACGGTGGTCATCGTGCTCGTCTTCGGCGTACTGATCGCCCCGACGGCCTTCGGCCAGTGGATCCTCGACGTGGTCGGCAGTCTCGCGAAGGGCGTCACGGACTCCGGCAGCCCCTGAGAGCAGCCCCCTACCGACGGGGAACCCGCAGGCAGGGGGCGTGCAGTCGCAGCCGCAGAGTTACTTCTTCTTGCCCTGGTTCTTGACCGCCTCGATCGCCGCCTTCGCGGCCTCCGGGTCGAGGTAGGTGCCGCCCGGGTTCAGGGGCTTGAAGTCGGCGTCCAGCTCGTAGGAAAGCGGGATGCCCGTCGGGATGTTCAGGCCCGCGATGTCGGCGTCGGAGATGCCGTCGAGGTGCTTGACCAGGGCGCGGAGGCTGTTGCCGTGGGCCGCCACCAGGACCGTCCGGCCCGTCAGGAGGTCGGGGACGATGCCGTCGAACCAGTACGGGAGCATGCGGACGACGACGTCCTTGAGGCACTCCGTCTGCGGGCGCAGCTCCGGGGGGAGCGTGGCGTAGCGAGGGTCGGAGAACTGCGAGTACTCCGCGTCGCGGTCGAGGGCCGGCGGCGGGGTGTCGTACGAGCGGCGCCACAGCATGAACTGCTCCTCGCCGAACTCGGCGAGCGTCTGGGCCTTGTCCTTGCCCTGGAGGGCGCCGTAGTGGCGCTCGTTCAGGCGCCAGCTGCGGTGGACCGGGATCCAGTGGCGGTCGGCGGACTCCAGGGCCAGCTGCGCGGTGCGGATGGCGCGCTTCTGGAGCGACGTGTGGACCACGTCGGGGAGCAGGCCGGCGTCTTTGAGCAGCTCACCGCCGCGGACCGCCTCCTTCTCGCCCTTCTCGTTGAGGTTGACGTCCACCCAGCCGGTGAACAGGTTCTTCGCGTTCCATTCGCTCTCGCCGTGGCGGAGGAGGATCAGCTTGTACGGTGCGTCGGCCATGCCTCTGAGCGTAATCGAACCGCGGGGGGCCTCGCGCGCGCGGGCGCGGGTGTGACAGTTGACGGCTCCCGTCAATTGAGTGGCGTCCCGGGGCCGCGGGATCGTAATGTGCGCTTGCCGCAGGGGCCACTTACAGAGTGCACTCACAGCGGCGCTTGCGGAGTCGGTCGCACAGTCGCTTGCAGAGTTCGGGGGATCTTCATGTCGTTCACCGCCGTCAGACGTGCCGTCAGTGAGAGCGTGTCGGGGCTCCCCCGCGCCTTCTGGTGGCTGTGGACGAGCACCCTGGTCAACCGGCTCGGCGCCTTCGTCGCCACCTTCATGGCCCTCTACCTCACCCTCGAACGGGGCTACTCGGCCTCGTACGCCGGACTCGTCGCCGCCCTCCACGGGCTCGGCGGTGTCGTCTCCTCGCTGGGCGCGGGCGTGATGACCGACCGGCTCGGGCGGCGGCCCACGCTGCTGATCGCGCAGGCCTCGACCGCCGTGTCCGTGGCGGTGCTCGGCTTCATGGAGCACCCGCTCGCCATCGCGGGCGTCGCCTTCCTCGTGGGCATGGCCAGCAACGCCTCCCGGCCCGCCGTGCAGGCGATGATGGCCGACATCGTGCGGCCCGAGGACCGGGTGCGGGCCTTCTCGCTCAACTACTGGGCCATCAACCTCGGCTTCGCCGTCTCGTCGGCGGGCGCCGGCTTCATCGCCTCGTACAGCTACCGTGCCGGTTTCCTCATCGAGGCCGCCATGACGATGGTCTGCGCGATCGTCGTCTTCGCGAAGCTGCCGGAGTCGCGGCCCGTGCGCACGGCGCTGCAGAAGGCGGCTGAGCCGGAGGTCGGCCTCGGGGCCGTGCTGCGGGACAGGCGGTTCATGGGGGTCGTGGGGCTGTCCTTCGTCGTCGCGCTCATCTTCCAGCAGGGGTCCGTGGGCCTGCCGGTCGCCATGGGCGAGGCCGGGTTCACACCCGCCGACTACGGTGTCGTGATCGCCGTGAACGGCGTGCTGATCGTCGCCCTGCAGATCCCCGTCACCCGTTTCATCGAACACCGGGACGCGCGGCGACTGTTGGTCATCTCCTCGGTCCTCGCCGGGTACGGCTTCGGGCTCACCGCCTTCGCCGGGTCGGTCGGCGTCTTCGCGGTGACGGTGTGCGTGTGGACGCTCGCCGAGATCGTCAACGCGCCGACCCAGACGGGCCTGGTCGTACGCCTCTCGCCCACCCACGGCCGCGGGCGCTACCAGGGCATGTACACGATGTCCTGGTCGGTGGCCGCGCTGGTCGCTCCGCTGATGTCCGGCTTCATGATCGACCGGTTCGGGGCGGAGTGGCTGTGGGGTGCGTGCGCGGTGCTGGGGACGGGGGCGGCGCTGGGGTACCGGGGGTTGATGCGGGGGCTTCCGGAGGAGTCGGGGGCGGAGGCGTCGGGGCTGGAGAAGTCGGGGCTGGGCGAGTCCGAGTCGGGCGTGGCGGAGCCGGATCCGGGCGTGTCGGCTCCGGCTGTGTCGGCTCCCGTTGTGTCGGCTCCCGCTGTGTCGGCTCCCGTTGTGTCTGTGGGCTCTACAGACACCGTTGCGCCTCGTACAGATTCCGTGGGCGCACCGCGTCCGTAGTTCCGTACACGACCGGCGCGGGCAGGCGCCGTGAGCGGCGGGGTTGAAGGGTCACCGTGCGGTGCGGGGCAAACGGGCGGGTGGGTGGGGAAACGCCGTGGAGCGGCGAAGAACAGTCACCCTCACCCGCAGGGGCCACCGCCGCAGGCCCCCGCCGCGGAGCGGCGGAGAAACCTCACCCGTCCCGCTGAGTCAGATGCGTGAACGCATCCAGATTCCGCGTCGACTCCCCCCGCGCCACCCTCCACTCGTACTCCTTCCGAATCGCCGAAGCGAAGCCCAGCTCGAGGAGCGTGTTGAAGGAGTCGTCGGAGGCGGAGAGGACCGAGCCGAGGAGCCGGTCGAGTTCCGTGGGCGTGACCGCGGAGAGCGGCAGCTTGCCGGCGAGGTAGATGTCGCCGAGCGAGTCGATCGCGTAACTGACCCCGTACAGGCGGAGGTTCCGCTCGAGGAGCCAGCGGTGGACCGCCTCGTGGTTCTCGTCCGGGTGCCGGATCACGAACGCGTTCAGGGAGAGGGAGTGGTTGCCGACCCGCAGCGAGAGCGTGGTGGAGAGCTTCCGCGTGCCGGGCAGCTTCACCACGTACGAGCCGGGTTCGGGCGCCTCCCACTCGAGCTCGGCGTCGTCGAGGGTCCGCTCGATGATCGTCGCGGTGTCTGCCTGCTCAGCCATGGTGCGAGCGTACGTGACGGTGCGAACCGCGGAAGTCGTGCATCGCGGCGGTGTAGACGTCCGCCGTGGCGGACGCCGCCGTGTCCCAGCCGAAGGACTGCGCGTGCCGGGCCGCCGCTTCGCCCATCCCGTCCACAAGGTGTGGATGATCGGCGAAATCGCGCAGCACGCGCGCGTAGTGGGCCGGTTCGTGGCCGCGGATCAGGAACCCGGTCACCCCGTCGCGTACGGCGACGGGCAGCCCGCCCACCGAGGCCGCGAGGACCGGCGTGCCCGCCGCCTGCGCCTCGATGGCGACGAGACCGAAGGATTCGCTGTAGGAGGGCATCACCAGGACCGACGCCGCCCGGAACCAGTCCGCCAACTGCTCCTGGCCCACGGGCGGCTGGAAGCGGACGACGTCCGCGATGCCCAGCCTCGCGGCCAGTTTCTGCAGTCCCTCGGGCTTGGCGAGGCCGCTGCCGCTCGGGCCGCCAACGATGGGGACGACGATGTTCGAACGCAGCGCGGGCCGCTCGTCCAGGAGCACGGCGACCGCACGGAGCAGCAGGTCCGGGGCCTTCAGGGGCTGGATGCGGCCCGCGAAGAGCGGTACGAGGGCGTTCTGCGGCAGGCCCAGGCGGTGCCGGGCCGCGGCGCGCCCGTCGGCGGGGCGGAACCGTTCGAGGTTCACGCCGGGGTGGACGACGGCGACCTTGCCGGGATCGGCCTCGTAGTGGCGTACGAGTTCGTCGGCCTCTTCGGAGGTGTTGGCGATGAGGCGGTCGGCGGCCCGGACTATCTGCGTCTCGCCGATGACGCGGGCGGCGGGTTCGGGGGTGTCGCCCTCGGCGAGCGCCGCGTTCTTGACCTTGGCCATGGTGTGCATGGCGTGGACGAGCGGCGCGCCCCAGCGTTCGGCGGCGAGCCAGCCGACGTGGCCGGAGAGCCAGTAGTGGGAGTGGACCAGGTCGTAGTAGCCGGGGCGGTGGCCCGCCCAGGCCTGCATCACGCCGTGGGTGAAGGCACAGAGCTGGGCCGGCAGCTCTTCCTTGGCGAGCCCTTCGTAGGGGCCCGCGTCGACGTGCCGCACGACGACGCCGGGCGCCATCTCGACGGTGGGCGGGAGGCCGCCGGTGGTGGCGCGCGTGAAGATCTCGACCTCGATGTTGATCGCGGCGAGGCGCTTGGCGAGCTCGACGATGTAGACGTTCATGCCGCCCGCGTCGCCCGTGCCGGGCTGGTGCAGCGGCGAGGTGTGCACGCTGAGCATGGCCACGCGGCGTGGCCGCCGCTGGGAGCCGGGGATGCGGAGCCGAGAGGGTGCCGCCGGGGAGCGACGCCCGAGCCTGGACACGTACTGGCTCACGTGGCGGTCCTCCTTGCGTACGGGCATGACTACACGGAGGGCGTACGGTCCTCCGCAGGGAGAACACCGGACCTCGCCGCTCCATTTCCGCCCAGCCTCTTTTTGCCAAAGCGTTACGTGACGGCCCCCGGCCGCTGCCCCGCATACCCTTCTCCCATGGCCCCACGCACCCCTTCCCGCCCCGTGGGAACGGTGACGCGCGGGACCACGAATCCGAACCGGCTGCGCCGCATGGACCGCTGGATCGCCGCCGTCCACGGCGCCGCGCTGCGCCGTGCCGCCGACCCCGTCGCCGTCGACCTCGGCTACGGCGCCTCTCCCTGGACCGCCGTCGAGCTGCTCCAGAGGCTGCGTACCGTCGCGCCACGCGCGCGCGTGGTCGGCATCGAGATCGATCCGGCGCGGGTCGCGGCTGCGAAGCCGTACGAGCGCGAGGGGCTCGCCTTCCGGCACGGCGGCTTCGAGGTGCCGCTGCCGGGCGGCGGCCCAGGTACCGGTGGCGGCACCGGTACCGGTGGCGGCACCGGTACCGGTGGCGGCCCAGGTACCGGTGGCGGCCCAGGTACCGGTGGCGGCCCAGGTACCGGTGGCGGCTCGGGTTCCGGTTCCGGCCCTGGCTCCCGCCCCGTACTGATCCGGGCCGCGAACGTCCTGCGGCAGTACGACGAGGAGCAGGTCGCCGCCGTCTGGGAGCGCCTGTGCGCCCGGCTCTCCCCCGGCGGCCTGCTCGTCGAGGGCACCTGCGACGAGATCGGACGGCGGCACGTGTGGGTGGCGCTCGGGCCCGGGGGGCCGCGCACGGTGACGTTCGCGGCCCGGCTCGGCTCCCTCGACCGGCCCTCCGACCTGGCCGAGCGGCTGCCGAAGGCGCTGATCCACCGGAACGTGCCGGGCGAGCCGGTGCACGCGTTCCTGGACGACTTCGACCGGGCCTGGGCGGCGGCGGCGCCGTACGCCTCGTACGGGGCCCGGCAGCGGTGGATCAGGGCGGTCCGCGATCTGCGTGCCGACTGGCCGGTGCTCGACGGGGCCGCGCGGTGGCGGCAGGGCGAAGTGACGGTGCGGTGGGAGGCGTTGGCTCCGCGGTCCTCGTGAGCGGTCCTCGTGAGCGGTCCTCGTGAGTAGTCCAGGTGAGCGGTCCGGGTGAACCCCGGCGAGTCCGGTCGCGCTCGGGGTGTACCCCGAGGCCACCCTGGGGCCACCCGGACGTCACCCGGAGATGGTCCGGTACCCGTGAGCGGCGGGAACGATCTCCGCGTGCCGCACGTCACATGGGGCGTGTGGGGGATCGGAGTTGCTGTCGGGCTCTGTCGGATCGGGCGCCGGCATGGCACCATCCCGGTGGCGAACGTAAGTTACTGACGGTAAATCAGCTTTGGGGGTGGCAGGGCGTGACCGGCAAGCGATACTCGGCGGCGGCGACTGTGGCACTGATCTGCGCGGCCGTGGTGGTGGCCGCGCCGGGAGCGGCGTATGCGAGCCCCTCCCTTCCGCCAAGATCCCCGGAGCCGACTCCCAGATCCGATACGTCACTTGAGCAGGTCCGCAAGGAGATCGACAAGCTCTACCACGACGCGGGTGTGGCGACGGACGCGTACAACGCAGCGGAGGAGAAGGCCGACAAGCAGTCCGAGCAGATCGTGAAGCTGGCCAAGAACATCGCCGAGGGGCAGGCGAAGCTCAAGAAGCTGCAGGCCCGCGCCGGCGCCGCGGCCCGCGCGCAGTACCGCGGCGGCGGCATGCCGGCCGAGGCCCAGCTGATGCTCAGCGACAGCCCGGGGCAGTTTCTGGACGGCGCCGGACGCATGCGGCAGGGCGAGAAGGCCACCAAGGGCATGCTGACCGACCTGGAGAGGACCCAGGACGACCTGCGGATCTACGCCAAGGACGCCACCGCCCGCTGGAAGAAGCTGGAAGCCAACCGCAAGGCGAAGGCCGCGTCGAAGAAGAAGATCAAGAAGAAGATCGCGGACGCCGAGAAGCTCGAGTCGACGCTGGAGAAGAAGGAGCGGGAGCGGCTGCGCAAGCTGGAGGAGGCAGCCGCCCTCAAGAAGCAGTCGGCGTGGGTGAGTTCGGGGGTCCTGAAGGACATCGGCGGCAAGGCGACCGCCCGGGGCGAGAAAGCCGTGGAGTTCGCCACCGCCCAGATCGGCAAGCCGTACGTGTGGGGCGCCGAGGGCCCTGGTTCGTACGACTGCTCGGGGCTCACCTCGAAGGCCTGGGCCGCCGCGGGGCGCGGCATTCCGCGGACGTCGCAGGAGCAGTGGAAGCAGCTGCCGCACGTCGACGTCAAGAACATGCGCCCCGGTGACCTGATCATCTACCACTCGGACGCGAGCCACGTCGGGATGTATCTGGGCGACGGCGCGATCGTGCACGCACCGCGCCCCGGCCGGAACGTGACGATCGCGGGCGCGGGCTCGATGCAGATCCTCGGGGTCGTACGCCCGGACAAGTAACGGGGGCGGGCGGCGCGGGCAGGCACCGCTGGAGGACGACGCGGGCAGACACCGTTGGAGGACGGCGCAGGCAGGCACCGCTGCACGGCAGCGCGGGCAAGCCGCGCTTTGTGGGCGGCGCGGGCAAGCCGCGCTTTGTGGGCGGGGCGGCCAAGCCTCGCCTGTGGGCGGCGCGGGCAGCAGAGCGGGGCGGCAGAGCGGAGACCTCGGGCAGGCGCAGCGTGCCCGCACGCCCCAGGCGCATCCCCCTGTGACCCACCACACCCCGCGCCGTCCCGCTCAACCCCCGCGGCGTGATGTTCGTCATTCCCGGCGGGAGCCTCCCGTGCCCAAGTGCGTTCCGGGATGCGGCATATGACGGTGGCGGTTTGCCGCGCGGCATTCCACTGGAGGCACGGCTACCGCTATGGTCCCCGTCGGTGCCGCGTCGACCTGCGCGGCACCACACCCTCGGGGGGAGGGAAGGAAGCCAGCGATGCCCGTACCCATACCGCAGCAGAGAGCGATCCCGGCCGCGGAAGACGGTCAGGCTCATCCGACGCCCCCGTACGACCCGGCCGCACCCGCCCGCAACGGCGCCGCGGCGCCCGCCCACGGACCGGCGGCGTCCATCCGTGCCACGGCGACGGACACCGGCACCACAACCGGCAACGGCACCGGCACCGGCACCGGCACCGGACTCACCCTGCTCGTGATCGAGGACGACCCGGCAGGCTCCCTGAGCGTCCCCGAACTCCTCGACTCCGCCGGCAAGCCCATCCGCATCCGCACCGCCCGCAACCTCACCGAGGCCGAGCGGCTGCTCACCGACGACGTGCACTGCATCCTGCTCGACCTGGCCCTTGCCGGACCGGGCGCGGCGACGGGGTCGGAGTCGGACGAGGACGAGGACGAGCTCGTCGCCCTCAAGCACGTGCTGCGCCTCGCGCCCCGGCACGCCGTCCTCGCGCTCACCGCGAACGACGACTCCGAACGCGGCGCCGAAGCCGTGCGGGTCGGCGCCCAGGACTATCTCTTCCGGGACGAGCTGGACGGGCGGCTGCTGAGCCGCGCGATCCGGTACGCGGTGGAGCGCAAGCGCGCCGACGTCGCCCAGCGCCAGCTGACCGAGTCACGGCTGCGGGCACAGGAGAACGCGCGCCTGGAGCGCGGCCTGCTGCCCACGCCGCTCCTGGACGGTTCGCCGCTGCGCTTCGCCGCCCGTTACCGGCCCGGCCGCTCCCGCGCACTGCTCGGCGGCGACTTCTACGACACCGTGCGCACTCCCGACGGCTCCGTGCACGTCATGATCGGCGACGTCTGCGGCCACGGCCCCGACGAGGCCGCGCTCGGCGTGGAGCTGCGGATCGCCTGGCGCGCGCTGACCTTCGCCGGCCTGTGCGGCGACGAGCTGCTGTCCACGCTGCAGAAGGTCCTGGAGCACGAGCGCCCGGACGACGAGATCTTCGCGACGCTCTGCACGGTCGACATCGCACCCGACGGCCGCCGGGCCGGACTCTGCCTCGCCGGGCACCCGTCGCCGCTGATCGCACGCGAGGGCAGGCTCGCCGAGCTGCTTCCGTACGAGGACGGCGGCCCGGCACTCGGACTCCTGCCGCGCGCCCGCTGGCCCCGCCGCCAGGTGGAGCTCGGCGGCGCGTGGAGCCTGATGCTCTACACGGATGGCCTGATCGAGGGCCGTATCGGCCAGGGCAACCAGCGCCTCGGACAGGACGGCATGGTGGAGATGCTCCGCCGCCAGATCGCCTCGGGGCTGCGCGGCGACGAGCTGCTCGAGGCCGCCGTGAACGAGGCGCGGGATCTCAACGGCGGGGACCTGACGGACGACGTGGCGGTACTGCTCCTGGACCGGACGCCCGGCGGTCGGTGAGCGCGGCGGTCGGTAAGCGCGGCGGTCGGTAAGCGCGGCGGTCGGTGAACTCGGTGGTCGGCGGTCGGGTCAGCGGCCGCCGTTGTAGGGCCCGTACGGCCCGTCGCTGCTGGAGCCGCCGCGGCGGCCACCGCGGCCACCGCCGGTGATCTGCTGGATCGCCGGGCGCACGTCCACCATGTACACGATGGTGGCGACGAGCCCGATGATCGGCAGGAACGACAGGATGTTGAAGATCAGGTTCACTACGAAGGCGAGACCGAGGATGATCAGCCAGAACGGCTTGGTCTTCTTGTCCGCCGCGCGATAGGCATCCTCTCGCCGGACGGCGGCGTCGATGAGCGCGAATCCGCTGAAGACGATCAGGGCCAGCGACAGCAGCCACATGAAGTTCGCGAACCCTTGCATCAGCACAACGTCCACCACCAGTCTCGGCTCATCATTACGCGGCCACGGTACCCGCTACCCCGTCAACGGGGCGGACACTCCGTGAGTGCCCGCCCCGTCCACGCGGCCCTAAGAGCTGCCGCCTACCACTTGCTCGCCGCTTGCTCGCTACTTGCTCACGACCTGCTCGCTACTTGACGGGCGGCGGGGTCTTCTTCGCCGCAGGGGCCGCCGTCTTACGAGTGGTGGTCGCCGTGCTCTTCTTCGCGACCGGCTTCTTGGCGGGGGCGGCGGCCACGGTCCGCGGCTCGTCGGCCGGGGCCGGCTGCTGGACGACCTTGACGGCCGGAGCGCTCTCGGCACTGTCGCCGACCTTCGGGGCCTCGTCGGGCTCGACCGTCTCGGCCAGGTCGAGGATCTCCTCGGCGGCCTCGCCGCGCCAGGACTTGACGGCCTGCTCGCCGTGCTCGGCGACCTCGTCGTACTTCTCGCGCGCCTTGACCGCCAGCTCCGCGGCCACACCGACACCGCGCAGCGCGAGGTCCTGAGCGGTCTCACCGAGCTTCTTCAGGTCGGTGTCGAACGAGCCGAGCACCTCGGTGACCTTGGCCTGCAAGGTCTCCTGCGCCTCCTTGGCGCGGGCGGCGGCCTTGTCCTGCACGGCCTTGGGGTCGGTGTTGCGCACCGCGTCGAACCGGGACGGCGCCTCGGCGATCAGCTGCTCGACGAGGCCGGGCACCTTCTTCGCCTGCTGGAACGCGAGGTCCGCGGACCCGGCGACGAAGTACGCGGGCGTGGGGTTGCTGAGGGTCTTGCGCAGGTCATCGGTGATGGCCATGACGATGGTCCTCCCGGATTCGCGTCAGCGTGTCACTTGAGGGTGATGGTGCGAGGGGTGGTGCTTCGGATGGTGCTTCGGGCAGGCATCACGTGCCGTCGGCCGCGCGGGGGCCTTCGTCGGTGGCGTCCTGCCCCGCGAACGGCGATACGTCGCCGTCCGGCGAGGAGTCCGCGTACGACGAGGTCTCGAAGCCGTTCTCCTTGCGGAACGACTCGTAGATCTGGAGCAGCACCTGCTTCTGGCGCTCGTTGATGGAGGGGTCGGCGAGGATGACGGCGCGCGTCTCCAGCTCGTCCCGCTCCTTCTCGTCGAGGATCCCGGCCCGCACGTACAGCGTCTCCGCGGAGATCCGCAGGGCCTTGGCGACCTGTTGCAGGACCTCGGCGCTCGGCTTGCGCAGCCCGCGCTCGATCTGGCTCAGATACGGATTGGACACCCCGGCGGCGTCGGCGAGCTGCCGCAACGACAGCTGCGCGTTGCGCCGCTGCTCGCGCAGGTACTCACCGAGATTGCCGACGTTGAGTGATGCCATGCCGTCGATGGTGCAGCACCCTTGCTAACTTTTGCAAGCGCCCGCTTGCAAAAGTGCGCCACGCCACTGCGGGCGGTGGCCCATGAGACCACTTCTCGCGGTGACTGACCCGACCTACGGGCGTCGCGCGACGAAGACGAACTCCTTGCCTGGCCTGTCGGGTGCGTCGCGGACATCCTCCACCTCATAGCCCTGCGCGATCAGCTCCGTCTCGACCTCTTGCCGCTCACGGAAGCGCAAGGTGGAGTCTGACGTCAGCACCTGTCCGTCGGAAGCGAAGGCATAGGTCCAGCGGAACGTCACCAGCGGCTCGCTCACCTCGATCACCTGGACCCAGCTTTCCACGGCGCCGGCATCCGGGATCTCCGTCACGCGATACGAGGCTTCGCGGTTCCACTCCTCCCAGGCGCGTCTGGCCGGATCGCGGGTCTCGAACACCAGCCGGCCGCCAGGCTGTAGCGCTTCGTACGCGCCGCGCAGAGTCTCGCGCCATGCCTGCGGATCGAGGATCTGCTGGGCGGCGTTCGCGGTCATGGTTGCCAGGTCGACCCGCATCGGCGGGAGCGTCGTGGCGTCGCCACAGATCCAGCGCACTCGCTCGCTGCCCGGCTTGGCTCGGGCCACGTCGATGGACGCCTGGGCGGGGTCGACGCCGACGACCCCGATCCCGCGTTCAGCCAGCAGAAGCGCGAACACCCCTGTCCCACAGCCGATGTCCAGCACCTGGCGGGCCCCGAACTCCTCCGTCATCTGGACGTACGCGTCGAGATCGCTGCGATCAGGATCGAGCGGGTCGTAGATCGCGGCGAGCCGTGGATGTCCGAAGCACTCGTCAGTCATGCGGGCGAACGTATGGGCAAGTTGGGTTGCCGGCCCAATCAATTTTTGCTGCTGCCCACGGGGTTGGCGCCCGCACGAGTCGACGTCCCACCCCACCGGCAGCGAATCCAAGTGACGTCGAGCGGGATGCTGACCTAGCGTTCCGCCCATGCCCACACCAGACGTCGGCACTGGCGCTGGGGCCGGTGTGACCATCCGCTGCCAGGACAACGCGTCCGTCGGCGTGACGTTCCGCGACCGGTTCAGCCTCGACGCAGACTCCGTTCACTATGCCGTTGAGCTGTGGGCTCCCGGTCTGACCGCTCGTGTCGACGAGGTCGTCGCCCGGGTCTCGGACAGGGGGCTCTCCGCGTTCCTGGCAGAGCTTGCCGCCGACTACCGGGGATGGGACGGCGAACGGAGCTGGCAGACCGACGACCGAGACCTGACGGCGTCAGCGGTCTTCCGGTCCGGCGGCCACGTCGGGGTGACTTGGGTCTTGCGGCCGTGGCCGCAGGCCGCTGGCGGCTGGGGCGCCTCGGTGACCACCTGGCTGGAGGCCGGCGAGCAGATGGCTTCCCTCGCGGCCGATGTCCGGGCCTTCCTCGCCGTGGAGTTCCAGTGACATCCGACCGATATCCGTACCCGCGTTTCGTTGTGCCCCCGACTGCCGTCACAGACGTCCACGGGAATCGACCCCGACGGAACCAGGTTGGTTGTTGTTGCGGGGCCACCACTGTTGCAGGTCCACCCTTGGGAGGGGCAGGAGCCCATGAGTCTTCGGCAGTTCGAGTACGCGTTGGCCGTGGCCGAGGAGGGCTCGGTGACGGCGGCGGCGGAGTCGCTGCGCGTCGCTCAGCCCTCCGTGTCGCAGCAGATCCGCGGCCTGGAACGGGAACTCGGCGTCGAGCTGTTCGACCGCACGCCCACCGGACTCGTGCCCACCGCGGTCGGCCGCGCGTTCCTGCGGGAGGCGGAGGTCGCGGTGAGCGCGTCACGGCGGGCGAGGGCTACGGCACGGGCCGGTGCGGACGATCTGGTGGGCGAGCTGGTCGTCTCGGTCCAAATGGGCTTCGGTACGCGGCAGTTGCCGGGCGCGCTGAGCGCGTTGCGGCGCCGCTACCCCCGCCTTGAGGTCACCGTCTTCGAGGAGCCCAGCTCCGCCGAGCTGGAGCGGTTGTGCCGCCGGGGCGTGGTGAACCTCGCCCTGATGGCGGCGTGCGAGCGGAGTCCCGCCGACGCGCACCACCTCGGCGACGAGGAGTTCGTCGTGGTGCTGGGCGCCGGGCACCGGCAACTGGCCGCCGAGTGCGTTGAGTTGCGCGCCCTGGAGGGTGAGCCGTGGGTGCGGTTCGACCGTGACAGCGCGCTCGACGGCGTACTCCTGAACGTGGCGCGGGAGAACGGCCTTTCCCTGACCACGGCCGCCCGCGTCTCCCAGACGGCGACAGCCGTGCGCTGGGCCGCCCACGGCCTCGGCGTGACGCTCGTCCCCGCCTCCGCGGTGCCCCACGGCTACGGGCACCTCGTCCGCCCGGTGTCCCCGGCTGTTTCCCAGCCCGTCATCGCCGTGCTCCGGAGCGGCGCGGGCCCGGCGGAGACGGTACTGCTCGAACTCCTGCGCAAGGAGATCTGGACCCAGCCGATTTCCGACGCCCAACCCGTTTCCGCGATCGTTTCCGAGCCCCATTCCGAGTCCGTTTATGGGTCCGTTTCCGAGTCCGTTTCCTTTTCCGTTACGCCGCCGTCGGCCGCGCCGATTCCGCAATAGTCCCGTCAGCCCCTGGAGAATTCGCCGCCGTCCACGAAGAGGTTGCTTCCGGTCACCCACTCCGCCCGGTCCGAGACGAGGAACAGCACCGCGTGGGCGATGTCGTCGGGGTGGCCGTCGCGGCCCAGTGGGGTGGTGTCGTCGGCGTTGGTCTGGGCCGGTGCCGCGGCCAGGCGCGCCCACTCCTCCCGCGTCGCCTCGCCGCCGGGAGTGGCGACCCTGCCGGGGCTCACGGTGTTGACCCGGATTCCGAACGGGGCGAGTTCCGCCGCCATTCCGCGGCTGTAGTTCTCCAGGGCCGCCTTCGCCGTGGTGTAGTGCAGGAACGGGCCCAACGGCGTGCCCACCGCCGCCGAGGAGATGTGCACGATCGCCCCCGACCGCCGTTCCCGCATCGCCGGTACCAGCAGCGAGTCGAGCCGTACCGACGCCAGGTAGTTCAGGTCCAGCGCGTCCTGCCACTCCTCGTCGGGGATGGCCGAAGCGCCCGGGTGCGGTCGCGCCCCGCCCGCGTTGTGGACCAGGATGTCCACCCCGCCGAGCACCTCCCGCACGGTCGCGGCGAGCGCCTCCGCGCCGGCCCGTGTCCGTACGTCGGCCTCCACGAAGGTGGCCCCTTCTGGCACCGTGCTCGTCGCCGACCTGGCGGTCGTGACCACGTCGGCGCCGGCGTCCAGGAGCCTGCGTACGACAGCCGCTCCGATTCCGCGGGAACCACCTGTCACGAGTGCCCGCTTTCCTTCCAATTCCCTTTTCGAAACGCTTCCGGTTTCGGTTCCGGTTCCGGTTCCGGTAAGGATTTCCGTTGCGGTCATGTCATCCCATCCTCTACGTCGCATCATTGTGCGGGCAATTCGCCCTAACCAGATGCCATTACCGTACGTACGGAAAACAGCGGTAGGCAAAGACTGAATTGCAGTACGCGGTATAGGGGATTCCTATGGCGCTCTCCCGGCCCGGAGCACGGCGCACGGCGCACGGCGCCCGGAGCACGGGGCACTGAGCACGGCGCACGGAGCACGATCAGGAATCGAGAAGCGCCCGCTCCCCACCGCCGCTAGCGTGACGCACAGCCGTCCGAGGCCCGAGCTACGGAGACACGGAGATCACCATGAGCAAGGCAGCCGGAAAGACCCCCGCGTCGGACGCTTCCGCACACGCCGCCGACCTGCACGACCTGATCCGTGTGCACGGCGCCCGCGAGAACAACCTCAAGGACGTCAGCATCGAGATCCCGAAACGCCGTCTGACGGTGTTCACCGGCGTCTCGGGGTCCGGCAAGAGCTCGCTGGTGTTCGACACGATCGCGGCGGAGTCGCAGCGGCTGATCAACGAGACGTACAGCGCGTTCGTGCAGGGCTTCATGCCGACGCAGGCACGGCCCGAGGTCGACGTCCTCGACGGGCTGACCACCGCGATCACCGTCGGACAGCAGCGGATGGGCGGCGACCCGCGCTCCACGGTCGGCACCGCCACCGACGCCAACGCGATGCTCCGCATCCTCTTCAGCCGGCTCGGCGAGCCGCACATCGGTCCGCCCAGCGCGTACTCCTTCAACACCGCCTCCGTACGGGCCAGCGGCGCGATCACCGTCGAACGCGGCGCCAAGACCAAGGCGCAGAAAGCGACCTTCCACCGCACCGGCGGCATGTGCACGCGCTGCGAGGGCCGCGGCACGGTCTCCGACATCGACCTGAGCCAGCTCTACGACGACTCCAAGTCGCTCTCCGAGGGCGCGTTCACCATTCCGGGCTGGAAGTCGGACAGCCAGTGGACCGTGCAGGTGTACGCCCAGTCGGGCTTCGTCGACCCGGACAAGCCGATCCGCGCGTACACCAAGAAGGAACTGCAGGCCTTCCTCTACGGCGAGCCGGTCAAGGTGAAGGTCAACGGCGTGAACCTCACCTACGAAGGGCTCATCCCCAAGATCCAGAAGTCGTTCCTCGCCAAGGACAAGGAGTCGCTGCAACCGCACATCCGGGCCTTCGTGGAGCGGGCCGTCACCTTCACCACCTGCCCCGAGTGCGACGGCACCCGGCTCAGTGAGGGGGCCCGCTCATCGAAGATCAAGGGCAAGAGCATCGCGGACCTCTGCGCGATGGAGATCAGGGACCTCGCCGAGTGGGTCCGAGGGCTGAGCGACGCCTCGTCGGGCACGTCGGGCTCGTCGGGCTCGTCGGGCTCGTCGGGGCAGTCAGGCTCGCCCGACGACGCGTACGACGCGTACGAGAAGGTCGCGCCCCTGCTCACCGCGGTGCGGCAGACCCTCGACTCGTTCGTGGAGATCGGCCTCGGCTACCTCGCGCTCGACCGGCCCGCCGGCACGCTGTCGGGCGGCGAGGCCCAGCGCGTCAAGATGATCCGCCACCTCGGCTCCTCCCTCACCGACGTCACGTACGTCTTCGACGAGCCCACCGTCGGCCTGCACCCTCACGACATCCAGCGGATGAACGGCCTGCTCCTGCGGCTGCGCGACAAGGGCAACACCGTGCTCGTCGTGGAGCACAAGCCGGAGACCATCGTGATCGCCGACCACGTCGTCGACCTCGGCCCCGGCGCCGGTACGGCGGGCGGCACGGTCTGCTTCGAAGGGACCGTCGACGGCCTGCGCGCCTCCGGCACCGTCACGGGACGCCACTTCGACGACCGTGCCGCGCTGAAGGACACGGTGCGCGAGCCCACCGGGGCGCTGGAGATCCGCGGTGCGAGCGCGCACAACCTGCGCGGCGTCGACGTCGACATCCCGCTCGGGGTGCTCACCGTCGTCACCGGCGTCGCCGGTTCCGGCAAGAGCTCGCTCGTGCACAAGTCGATGCCCGTGGACGCGGACGTGGTGAGCGTCGACCAGACGCCGATCCGCGGCTCCCGGCGCAGCAACCCGGCGACGTACACCGGCCTGCTCGACCCCATCCGCAAGGCGTTCGCGAAGGCCAACGGGGTGAAACCGGCCCTGTTCAGCGCCAACTCCGAGGGCGCCTGCCCGACCTGCAACGGCGCCGGCGTCATCTACACCGACCTGGCGGTGATGGCCGGCGTGGCCACCCCGTGCGAGGAGTGCGAGGGCAGGCGGTACCAGGCGTCGGTCCTGGAGTACCGCCTCGGTGGCCGCGACATCAGCGAGGTCCTCGCGATGCCGGTGGACGAGGCCGAGGAGTTCTTCGGCGCGGGCGAGGCGCAGACCCCGGCGGCCCACCGGATCCTACGGCGCCTCTCGGACGTCGGGCTCGGCTACCTCAGCCTCGGCCAGCCGCTCACCACGCTCTCCGGCGGCGAGCGGCAGCGGTTGAAGCTGGCGACCCACATGGCGGACAAGGGCGGCGTGTACGTCCTCGACGAGCCGACCACCGGCCTCCACCTCGCCGACGTCGAGCAACTGCTCGGCCTCCTCGACCGGCTCGTCGACTCCGGCAAGTCGGTCATCGTCGTCGAGCACCACCAGGCGGTCATGGCGCACGCCGACTGGATCATCGACCTCGGGCCCGGCGCGGGGCACGACGGCGGGAAGATCGTCTTCGAGGGCACACCGGCCGAGCTCGTCGCGGCGCGCTCCACGCTGACGGGGGAGCATCTCGCGCAGTACGTCGGAGCTTGATGCGGTCGTCCGGGGGGGGGCCGTCGTGCCGGTCGGTCCCCCCGGACCCTCCCCCCGGCCCCCCGGTCGCCGCCAGGACGTTCCGCCGCCCCCTCTGTAACGTGTCACACGTGCCCCGTGTGTCTCTCCCCGACCTCGTCCGGCTGCGCCAGGCGCGCGACCGGATGGACCGCGACTACGCGGAGCCACTCGACGTCCCCGCGCTGGCCCGGGGCGCCCTCATGTCCGCGGGCCACTTCTCGCGCAGTTTCCGCGCCGCCTACGGCGAGACCCCGTACAGCTACCTCATGACCCGCAGGATCGAGCGCGCGAAGGCGCTGCTGCGCCGCGGCGACCTCAGCGTCACCGAGGTCTGCTTCGAGGTGGGATGTACGTCGCTGGGCTCGTTCAGCTCCCGCTTCACCGAGCTCGTCGGCGAGAGCCCGAGCGCCTACCGGGCCCGCGACCACGCCGACGGGGCCGCCGTCCCCGCCTGCGTCGCCAAGCTCCGCACCCGACCGGTCAGGAACGGAGAAGCGAAGACCGACCCGGGTGCCTAGCGTGGTGCACATGGACATGAACACAGGCACAGACACCAGCACGGGCACGGGCACCGGCACCGGCACCGGCACCGGCACCGGCACCGACATCGAGATCGCGCAGTGCTTCATCGCCGTCGACGACCACGACAAGGCCCTCGCCTTCTACCGGGACGTACTCGGCTTCGAGGTGCGCAACGACGTGGGTTTCGAGGGCATGCGCTGGGTGACCGTCGGGCTGCCCGCCAAGACCGGCGTGGAGATCGTCCTCGAACCGCCGCTCGCGGACCCGAACGCCCCGGCCGCCGACCGGCAGGCGGCGGCCGAATTGATGGCCAAGGGCATGCTCCGCGGCGTCAACTTCCGGACCGGTGACTGCGACGCCACGTTCGAGCGGATCCGCGCCGCGGGCGGTGAGGTGCTGCAGGAGCCGGTGGACCAGCCGTACGGCGTGCGAGACTGCGCGTTCCGTGACCCGGCGGGGAACATGCTGCGCTTCGTCCAGCCGCGCGGAGAGTAGCGAGAAGCAGCAAGCGGGCTGGTGAAGCGGCTGTTGACCTTCACCTTGGGGGAAGCCGCAGCATCGGTGGTGCCGGGCGACGCGCCCGGTATGAGGGAGGGACGGGTCATGGGGATGCTGACCATCGGGGCGTTCGCGAAGGCGTCCCGGCTGTCGCCGAAGGCACTGCGCCTCTACGACGAACTCGGTCTGCTGCCCCCGGCCCGCGTCGACCCGGTGACCGGCTACCGCCTGTACGCCCCGGACCAGCTCGACCGGGCCCGGCTCGTCGCCTGGCTCCGCCGTCTCGGCATGCCGCTCGCCCGCATCCGGCAGGTCTGCGCGCTGGACGACGCGGATACGGGCGCGGCGGCCCAGGAGGTACGGGCCTACTGGGCGCAGGTCGAGGCCGACACCGCCGCCCGGCGGGACCTGGCCACCTTCCTCATCGACCACCTGTCGTGGAAGGACCCCGCCTTGTCTTCGAACACCATGCCCCTGACCATCCGGTACGCCGCGCTGTCCGACGCCGGACTCGTCCGCGAGAGCAATCAGGACACCGCGTACGCCGGTGCCGGGCTGCTCGCCGTCGCCGACGGCTTCGGCCGTGCGGGCGCTCCCGCGAGCGCCGCGGCCGTCGACACGCTCAAGCGCGTCGAGACCAGGGCCGCGACCGAGGGGCTTCCTGCGGGCAGTCTCCTCAACGTCCTCGAAGAAGCGGTCGCGGAGGTCGGGCGGGCCGTGCGCGGCGCGACGACGACCGTGCCCGCACCGGACACCTCGGACGCGTCTGCCCCGTCCGCCCTGTCCGCCCCGTCCGACGAGACCGGCACCACGCTCACCGCGATGCTCTGGACCGGCTCGCAGCTCGCCCTCGTACACATCGGCGACTCCCGCGCCTGCCTCCTGCGCGACGGGGAGTTCTTCCCGATCACGCACGACCACACGCTGGTGCAGTCCATGCTCGACGAGGGCCGCATCACGCCGGAGGAGGCGTTCTTCCACCCCCAGCGGTCGATGCTGCTGCGGGCCTTCACGCAGGGCGGCGACGCCACCCCCGACGTACGCCTGCACGACGTCCGCCCCGGGGACCGCTACCTCCTCTGCTCCGACGGCCTGTCCACGGTCGTCCCGCCCGAGGACGTGCGGCGCGTGCTCGACACGGTCGACGACCCCGAGACGGCCGTACGCGAACTCGTCGCGCTGGCCAACGGCATGGGCGGCCCCGACAACATCAGTTGCGTCGTCGCCGACGTACTGGAGCAGCAGGCCTGAGCCGTGGACGGGCCCGGGGACAGCCACTTTTAAGTGGGTACTTGGCGGCCCGCGGCCCAGCCGCGAGGCTGATGGGGCAGCGGCGGCCCCGGCGAAGACGGCGGCCCGCACGTACAGAGCCGCCGCCGGAGTGCGGACCACCGTGTGGAACCGGACGCCGGGGAGGGAGGACGAGCCGGTCCGGCAGGGTGCGGTGAGCGCCGCCACGGCGGAGGAGCCGGTCGGCGCGAGCCCGTTGACCGTGGTCTGCGTCGTCAACTGTGCGACATCCTGCGAGTTCCCCTGAGCCCCGCTGATTCCCTGGGCCCATGACCAGGGCGTTCTTCCTCCTTCGTGTGCTCTGCCGACTTGTGACGAAACTTCGGGATTCTTGAAGCGTTCTCATCTCGTCCGACTGTTTCGCAGTCGGGTCGAAGGTGAGGAGGCTTGGGTTGGCGGCGCTGGCAGTCGTACGGGACCTGCGTGAGCACTGGGCGCCCGCGTCGGCTGAGGAGCTGGAGCGGTTCGAGACCGATGTGCTGTCCGGGTTCGTCCTCGCACGGGCCTCAGCAGGGCTGGCGGACGACACCATCCGCGGGGACGTCGGTCACCTGGATCAGATCAGGACCTGGTTCGGCCGGCCCCTGTGGGACATGGAGCCCGCTGACGCGGACATGTACTTTGGGAAGGTTTTGCGGCACTCGCCCAGTGGCACCCGGTTGGGCCGGTCGCAGGCGTTGAGCACGTATTTCATGTTCCTGGAGCTGCGGCACAAGGTCGAGATCCACCGGATGACCGGCCGGGTGGTCGAGTGCCCGATCGACGAGATGAACCGGCCGCGCGGAGCCAAGGACGCCCAGCTACGAATTCCGCCGAGTGAGCCGGAAATCGGGACGTTGTTCACCGACTGGGGCGGCGAGCTGGCCACCTGCCGGAAGTTCGCCCCCACCGCCCGAAACTACACCGCCTCGAAGCTGATGTCCCAGGTCGGCCTGCGGGTGAGCGAGGCGTGTGGAGTCGACCTGGACGACATCAAGTGGGACCTGGGCCGCTTCGGCAAACTCCACGTCCGCCACGGCAAGGGGGCCCGCGGCTCAGGACCGCGCGAGCGGATGGTTCCGCTGATCAACGGTGCCGACCGGACACTGCGGTGGTTCATCGAAGACGTGTGGGGCCAGTTCGACGACGATCACACTCGCCCCGGTGCCCCGCTGTTTCCCTCCGAGCGCAAGAACACCGACGGCTCCGCCCGCCGGGTCGGCGACGACGCCCTGCGCAACGGGCTCGACAACGCGGTCCAGGCTCATCTGCCTAGCTGGACGGGCAGCTTGACACCGCACGTCCTGAGGCATTTCTGCGCGTCCCAACTCTACGGAAACGGGCTGGGCTTGCTCGCCATCCAGGAAGTTCTCGGACATTCCTGGGTCGCTACCACCATGCGGTATATCCACGTGCAGCAGACCCGGGTCGAGGACGCCTGGGTCGCCGGGATGGAACGGGCCGCGAAGCGGCTGGAAGGACTGGCCCGATGAGGTGGAACCTGCGGCTGACCGCCGCGAACAAGGGCATCTGGAAGGCGTCCGAGCTCCAGCGGAGCCTGGCCGAGCACGGCCTGGTGATCTCGGCCGGCAAGATGTCCGGGCTATGGTCCGGCCAGCCGGTCTCGCTCAAGCTGGAGGACCTGGACGTCATCTGCGTGGTCCTCGGCTGCGAGATCGGAGACTTGCTGATCCCCGAACCGGAGAAGGTCCGCCGCCCTGGCCAGGCAGAGGGGACGGAACGGGCCGCGGTCGGTGCGGAATCCGCCGCACCGAAGGTGATCCCCAAGCGCCGGGACGGCCGGTCGCTGCCGCCGGAGTGAGCCGATGGCACGGTTCCCGAAGGGCTACGTCAAGCCCACCGACTCCTGCGACAGCTGCCTGGCCTGGGGACACTTCAGCGGCCGCCTCTGCCCCACCTGCTACATGTTCGGCCGCGGTCACGACGCGGCCGCATGCACCGGCTGCAGCCGCGTCCAGCCGCTGAAGTGGAACTACTGCCGCCTGTGCTGGTGCCAGGCCCGCCTCAGCGCGAAGGACGTCGTCGGCAAGCCCACGGACGAGACGGATGTGCGGGACCGGCTCGCCGCCGTCCGGCATCACCAACTGTTCTTCGTCGGGATGCAGTACCGCAGGAGACCGACCCCCGCGGTTCGGACGCGCGGAGGACGGCGGGGAGCCCCGCGCAAACCGCCTCCTGCACCGGCCTGTCGCCCGGATCCCGGCTGGCGACAGCTACCGCTGTTCGCACAGATCCCCCGTGACTGCAGCCGGCTCGCTCTGGCCGACGCCGACCTGGCCAGCCCTTGGCTGGCCTGGGCAAAGTACCTCGCCCACCGGCTCGCCGAGACCCGCGGCTGGGGACGCAACATCCGCTTCGCCGTCAACCGCGGCCTGGCCCTCGTCCTCACCGGCTACGTCGAGGGCGACGTCATCCGGCACACGGAGATCTTCGCCCCGCTGCGGGCCCTCGACCTGCCGGTCGGCCACACCATCACGGTCCTGGACGAGATGGGGATCTTCGAGGACGACAGCGACCCCTCCTTCGAACGCTGGCTCGCCGAGAGGCTGGAGGGTCTCGCACCCGGCATCCGCTCGGAGGCCGAGCGCTGGACCCATGTCCTGCGCGACGGCGGCCCCCGCAGCCTCCCGCGACGGGAAGGCACGGTCTGGCTCTACCTCAACAGAGTCCGCCCGGCCCTGCTGGAATGGTCGAACCCCTACGACCACATGCGCGAAGTGACACGCGACGACGTTCTCACCTACATCAAGACACTGCACGGCCACCAGCGTCATGACCAGCTCGTCGCCCTGCGCTCGCTGTTCACATGGGCCAAGCGGAGCGGGCTGATCTTCCGCAACCCCACCAGCCGGATCAAGGTCGGGCAATACGAGTACGCCGTGCTGCAACCGCTCGTCCCCGAGCAGGTCGACGGCTCCGTCGCGGCGGCCACCACCCCGGCGACGCGGCTCATCCTCGCCCTCGCAGCGGTCCACGCCGCCCGGGTCGCCCAGATCGCCAACCTCATGCTCGACGACCTCGACCTCGGCAACCGGCGGCTGACCATCGCCGGACGTGTCCGCCCGCTCGACGACCTCACCCTGAAGCTGCTGCTGGACTGGCTGGAGCACCGGCGAAACCGGTGGCCGAACACCGCGAACCTCCACCTGCTGATCAACAACCAGACCGCCACCAAGTCCAGCCGCGCCAGCAACCACTGGATCAGCGCTTCGATGCGTGGGCAGGACGCGACGCTGGAACGGCTCCGCGTCGACCGCCAACTCGAAGAGGCCCTGACCCACGGGCCCGACCCGCTCCACCTCGCCGAGGTGTTCGGGCTCGACGAGAAGACCGCGATGCGCTACGCGGACTCCGCACGGGCGCTGCTGCACCAGGCCGCTGAACAGCCACTTCAGTGAGTCTGCTTGACCGGTCCACGCCTTAGCTGAGGATGAGCACGCGAGGCAGAGTCAGCATCCGGGGCCGATCGGCGGAGACGACGTCAGGGCGAGGGCAGCGTTCCGCAGCTGGGCCGCCCACGTCTGCTGGTCAAGCCCCAAGGTGTACTCGATGCAGCAATCGCATTGCGGGATCAGCGCCACGAACGATTGCTCCGCCTCGGTCTCGACCTCCGTCTCCCACCAGTCGTCCGTCGCCAGCTCAGCGGGAGTTATCTCTCCATCGATGAGCCTCGCCGCCATCCGGCGCAGAGCGTGGCGCCGTGCCAGGCCGCGATCCGGCAACCCGATCCCGGACTCGGCGAGTGCTTGCTCGAACGCGTCGCGAATATCGCGGGCATCCGCGTTGCGCGGCCAACCGGCGAGCTCGCACAATGTCGGGGTGTCCAGTCCGGCTGCGAGCGCCTCAGCAGCGATCATCGGCAGATCCTCCGGACGTATCTCATCCGCCTGATAACGACACGCCACCTCACCCAGAGATGTGAGCCCACTCTGCACAGAGGTTTCCGGTTCCGGTGTCGTTCCTTCTGCTCTCATGACTCCTACGGTGCCAGCACCGTTCCCAGGGAAGGCACCCAGGGGCGGGCCCCTCGGCACCCACCCCGCGTGTTCGCCTGAACCCGGGGCACGAATCCACCAGAACACGACCCTCCATCCTCGGGTTCCCGCGAAAAGTCCTTCAGTTCCCGTGAACCCGCGGGCCTCTACGGCCTCGGGGAACATCGGTACAGCGGTTGGCGCTGAGAACGATCATGGTCGGCTAGCACACCGGTCGGGGACACCGCTGGGCTTCCCGGAAAGGCCGCCGGACGGGCATCGGTGCTGGCTACGGTCCGCTCGTGTCGGTGGAGTTTCTGACTGATGAGCAGGCCGAGGCGTACGGGAAGTTCGCCGAGGAGCCGACCCGCCCCGAACTGGAGCGGTTCTTCTTCCTGGACGACGTCGACCGCGATCTGATCGCGCGGCGCCGCTCGATGCACCACCAGCTCGGCTTCGCCCTTCAGATGTGCACGGTGCGGTACATCGGCCGGTTCCTCCCGGACGATCCGCTCGATGCGCCGTGGCCGGTGGTCGAGCATCTGGCCGCGCAGCTCGGCATCGAGGACGCTTCGGTGGTGAAGCGGTACACCGAGCGGCCCAAGACGGCGTACGAGCACGCGTGGGAGATCCGGGACGCCTACGAGTACCGCGAGTACGAGGATGCGGAGTGGTCGCGGCGGTTCCGCACGTTCCTGCACGGGCGGGCGTGGACGCACGCCGAGGGGCCGGTGGCGCTGTTCAACCAGGCGGTGGGCTGGCTGCGCCGGCGCCGGGTGCTGCTGCCCGGGGTGAGTGTGCTGGCGCGGCAGGTGTCGGAGGCCCGGAAGGTCGCGGAGAAGCGGCTGCACGCCACGGTCGCGGGCGCCGCCCGTCGCGCCGATCCGGCGCTGCCGGGCGAGTTGGTGGCGACGTTGAAGATGCCGGAGGGCCGGAGGGGGCGCGGTTCTCGGAGCTGGAGCGGCTGCGTCGGCCGCCGACGCGGACGACGGGCACGGCGTTCGCCCGCGCGCTGGAGCGGGTGGACGAGATCAGCGCGTACCGGCTGGGCCGGTTGCGGTTGTCGCAGATCCCGCCGAACCGGATGGCCGCGCTGGCCCGGTACGCGCTGGGGTCGAAGGCGCCGCTGCTGGAGCGGGTCTCGGAGCCGAAGCGCACGGCGATGCTGACCGCGGTGATGCGGCACCTGGAGGCGAAGGCGATCGACGAGGCCCTGGACCTGTTCCAGGTCCTGATGGCCGCCCGACTGCTGAACACCGCGAAGCGCAAGACGGAGAAGGAGCGACTGTCGACGCTGCCGCAGTTGGAGAAGGCGTCCCGGCTCGTCGCCCGTGCGTGGGCGGTGCTGGTCGAGGAGCTGGAGCTGATCGAGGAGCACGGCGCGGACCTGGACGTGGGCGCGTTGTGGGCGGCGTTGGAGGAAGTCGGTCCGCGGGCGGCAGTGACCACGGCCGCGGCGACGGTGGTGACGCTGGTGCCCGAGGACGAGAACACCGCCGACGTCGCGATGCGGGCCGCGCTGGCGACCCGGTACGCCACGGTCCGCCCGTTCCTCGCGCTGCTGGGCGAGTCGAAGGCGCTGGACGCGGCGAGCGCGGGCAAGCGGGTCCTGGCCGGGGTGCGGGGTCTTCCGGCGCTGGCCCGGCGCAAGGTGGGGGTGAAGCCGCTGCTGCCGCGTGAGGTGGATGACAAGCTGGTGCCGCCGGTGTGGCGCAAGGCGGTGTACGCCAACCCGGAGCTGCCGCAGGGATCGGTGGACCGGGACGCGTACGTGGTGTGCGTGCTGGAGCAGCTGCACCGGGCGCTGAACAACCGCGATGTCTTCGCCTCGCCCTCGCACCGCTGGTGCAACCCGCGCGCCCGCCTCCTGGACGGCCCGGACTGGGACGCCGTCGAGTAGGACGTGCTGGCGGCCCTGAGCCTGGACATGCCCGTCACCAAGCACCTGGCGGAGCTGGTGCGCGGCCTGGACGCCGGATGGAAGCAGCTCGCGGCCCGCCTGGAAGAAGCCGGGCCGGAGGCGAAGGTGTCCATCGAGGTGCAGGACGACGGGCGGGTGAAGCTGAACGTCGACAAGCTCGGCGCACTCGGCGAGCCGAAGTCCCTGGCGTGGCTGCGCCGGCGGGTCGAGAAGATGCTCCCGAAGATCGACCTGCCGGACCTGCTGTTCGAGGTGAACGCCTGGACCGGTTTCCTCGACGCCTTCGTGCACCTGGGCGACGGCACGACCCGGATGAAGGACCTGCCCACCTCCATGGTCGCGCTGCTGGTCTCCGAGGCGTGCAACATCGGCCTGACCCCGGTGGTCAACCCCGCCCACGAAGCCCTGACCCGGGCCCGGCTCGTGCACGTCGACCAGTACTACCTGCGCGCCGACACCATCGCCGCGGCGAACGCCGCACTCATCGCCGCCCAGGCTGACATCCCGATCGTCCAGTTCTGGGGCGACGGGCTGCTCGCCTCCGTGGACGGGCTGCGCTTCCAGGTGCCGGTGCGCACCATCAACGCCGCCCCGTCGCCGAAGTACTTCGGGTTCAAGCGGGGCATCACCTGGCTCAACGCCGTCAACGACCAGGTCGCGGGCATCGGGCAGATGGTCGTGCCCGGCACGCCGCGCGACTCCCTGCACATCCTGGACGCGCTGCTGAACCTGGACGGCGGGGTGAAGCCGGAGATGGTGGCGACCGACAACGCCTCGTACTCGGACATGGTGTTCGGCCTGTTCAAGATCCTCGGCTACAACTTCAGCCCCCGCTTCCGCGACCTGGACGACCAGCGGTTCTGGCGGGCCACGATGCCCGGCGTCGAGACCGGCACGTACGGCGCGGTGGAGGACCTGGCCCGAAACCGGGTCAACCTGAACAAGGTGATCACGCACTGGCCCGACATGCTGAAGGTCGCCGGGTCCCTGGTCACCAACCAGGTCCGTGCCTACGACCTGCTGCGCATGTTCGGCCGCGACGGCCGCCCGACCCCGCTGGGGGCGGCGTTCGCGGAGTACGGGCGGATCGCGAAGACCGAGCATCTGCTGCGGGTGGTCGACCCGGTGGACGACACCTATCGTCGGCAGATGAACCGGCAGCTCACCGTGCAGGAGTCCCGCCACAAGCTCGCGAGGGACGTGTGCCACGGCAAGCGCGGCACCATCCACCAGGCGTACCGCGACGGCATGGAGGACCAGCTCGGCGCGCTCGGCCTGGTCCTCAACGCCATCGTGCTGTGGACCACGAAGTACATCGACGCCGCCGTCGCCCAGCTCCGCGCCGAGGGACACGAACTGCGGGACGAGGACATCGCCCGGCTCTCCCCTCTCAAGCACCGCAACCTGAACCTGCTCGGCCGCTACAGCTTCACCTCATCCACCCCGGCCGCCGGCGCCCTGCGCCCACTGCGCGACCCGGACGCGCCCGAGCTGGACGACGACACCGACACCGACATCGAGTGAGGCGAGCCGTCAGGCGGTACCAACGCGTAGTCCGTGGTGATGTGCTCAGGTCGGCGGCCTGGCGACGGCGGTTCTGGGCCTCGGCCTCGTAGTGGTCCTCCTGTAAGTAGCTGTTTCCGATCCCGGAAACAGCTACTAAGACCTGCACGGAGGCCGGGCCGTGCCTGGAACGGCACAGCCCGGCCGGCCGGACATCGACGTCTGGGTTCACCGCCGTCCCAACCTGTCGTCAAACGATCGTTTGACGACAGGCGGCCGGAGCGTCCAATGAACCCGTGCAATCCGGGGGTTCACGGCGGCGCGAATCCAATCAGATCCGATGGTGATTGCTGACAGGGTTTGACGACAGGTAGGGTCCGATCCTCCGTACGGAAGGGACCCTTCAGTGGCGAACCTGGTCTACAAGCGGGTCTCCACCGACCAGCAGTCCACCGCCCGGCAGAACCTCGTCCTGGCCGAGGCCGGGATCGACGACCCGGTCGTCTTCGAGGAGGACCCGGGAACCTCCAGCCGCCTCCACCCCCTCCAGCGCCCGAAGTTCCGCGAGCTGCTGACGTACGCACGGCCGGGCGACACCGTGCACATCTCCGAGATGTTCCGTCTCGTGCGCGGCACCGGGCACATCCTTGACGTGCTCGACGTCCTGCATCGCGAGCAGGTGGCGCTACGTATCCACGACGGCGCGTTCTCCGCGATGGACCTCACCGCCCGCCACCCGCGCACAGGAGAACTGCTGTCCACCGTGAAGTTCATGGTGCAGACCCTCGCCGCCGCCGGCGAACTCCAGCGCGACCTCCAACGCGAGCTGACCTACGACGGACTGCGCGCCGCCGAGGCCAAGGGCAACAAGGGCGGGCGCCGCCCCGCCGTGGCGGCCGCGAAAACCGAGGCTGTGCGCACCGCTTACCTGGAAGGCCGCTCCATCGCCGCCCTCGCCCGCGACCACGGCGTCAGCCGCGGCGCCATCCGCACCGCCGTTGCCGACCTCCTGCCCAACCACATCCCCTTCGGGGAGGACGCGCCCGCCCCAGAGCTGCCGGTCACGCTCGACATGCCCGGCAAGGTCGCTGACTTCCTCCACACCGCCGAGCTGGAGCCCGCCGAGCGGTCGGCGCTCGACCAGGGAGTGACCGTACGGCGCGGCCAGGGCTACACCCTGCGCGTCACCGCCGTCCCGGCCGTGCACCACCGACTTCTCGACCGCTGCCAACCGCTCGACGGCGGCGAGGGCGCCCCGGCATTCCCGGCTCAGCGCAAGGCCCGCCGCGAGTACGAGAACCGGGTCAGCACCCTCGCGCCGACCGGACCATGATCGTTCTCACCGGTAACCGCTATACCGATGTTTCCCTAGGCCGGACACGGGGGCTGTAAGGTCAGCCGTTGGCCTTGTCCACGGCGGGCTTGATCTTGTTCGCGTGGTCAACCATGTCTTGCGTGATCGTCCCGCCCGGGCCGACCTTGATAATGCTGCCGACAAGGCTGCCCACGGAGTCGGTCACGCCACCCAAGGTGTTGGCCGTGCTGGTAGCGGCGTCGCTGAAGCTTCCGACAGAGCCGGAGCCAGCGCCTCCGAAATTTTCGGTCACAAGTGTTCCTTTCATCATTTTGGCACGTGCCCCCCTGCGAGGAGGTGGCACAGTCGGGCCCTGATGCCCTACCCCCGCAGGTCACATAGCTGAGCCGTTGAGCGCCGGAGACACCCGCACGGAGTATCAGAACCAGCTGCTGTGGCCGTAGCGCCTGCCCATCAGTCACATGCGACGGGTTCCGCTCCCCTGGGATTTCTACACGCGCACAAGGGATGGGGTTCCCTCGTTGCGGACCATGATCAACGTGGCCCTCCGGCCCGCTAACCAACCATGATCGTTCTCAGCGCCAACGGCTGTACCGATGTTCCCCGAGGCCGAACTACGACGCGATCCTGCGCGATCCGGCCGTCACCCGGGCCCTCAAGGGCAGGACCGTCGTGAACCTCAGCGCCGACACCCCCGCTCGCCCCCTTCCTCATCCCCGCGCGTCACGGAGGGTCGGGTAGTCGGTGTAGCCGGCCGCCCCTCCGACGTACATCAGGCCCTTGTCCTGAAGGGGGTTGAGCGGTGCCCCGACGCGCATCCGCTCGACCAGGTCCGGGTTGGCCAGGAACGCGCGGCCCAGGGAGACCAGGTCGGCCCCGGCGGCGAGCAGCCGCTCACCGGCGTGCCTGCCGCCGTCGGCGGGGAGCGGACGGCCCCAGCCCAGGACCGGGTTGGCGATCAGCGTGCCGGGCCAGTCGCGGCGGATCCGCCGGAAGAGGGCGTTGTCGGGGTCGGCGAAGACGACGTGGAGGTAGGCGAGGTCTCCGACGCCCTTGAGCGCGTCGGTCAGCGCCGGGTAGATGGCGTCGGTGTCGCCCTCCTCGATGCCGTTGACGGTGATGCCGGGTGCGATGCGCACGCCGACCCGCTCGGCGCCGATCGCGTCGGCGACGGCGCGGGCCACCTCGACCACGAAGCGGATGCGGTGCGCGACCGGGCCGCCGTAGGCGTCGGTGCGGCGGTTGGTGTTGCGGGCCAGGAACTGCTGGAGCAGGTAGCCGTTGGCCGCGTGCACCTCGACGCCCGCGAACCCCGCGTCGATCGCGCGGCGGGCGGCGGCCGCGAAGTCGGCGACCGTGGCGTCGATGTCCTCGACGGTCATCTCCCGGGGTGTGACCGCCGGTTGGTGGCCGCTTGGCGTGTGGATGGTGTCCGGGAACGGTACGGGGGAGGGCGCGACCGGCGTCAGACCGCTGTTGTCCGGGTGCCCGATCCGGCCGCCGTGCTGCAACTGCAGGAACATCCGGCCGCCCGCGTCACGCACCGCGTCGGTCACCCGCCGCCAGCCCGCCACGTGGGCGTCGTTGTGAATGGCGGTGATGTTGGCGTAGGTCTGCCCGACGGCGTTGGGCGTGGCCGCCTCGGCGACGATCAGTCCTGCGGTGGCGCGCTGGGCGTAGTACGTGGCCATGACCGGCTGCGGGACGCCGTCGGCGGAGGCGCGGTTCCGCGTCATGGGCGCCATGACGAGGCGGTTGGGGAGGGTGAGGGGGCCGAGGCGGGCGGGGCTCAGGAAGGGGGGGAGGGGGTTTCGGGGGCACCGGGCGCTCCGGGGGTGCCGAGGGTCACGGCGGCATCGGCGGCAGCGGCGGTCGTGATCGTGGCGGTAGCGGCGGCGGTCGTGATCGTGGCGGTGGCGGCGGCGGTCGTGATCGTGGCGGTGGCGGTGGCGGTGGCGGCGGTCATGGTCTGCTCCCTGGCGGTTCTGCTCGTGTCCGGCGGCTGCGTGGTAGTTGCGCGGTGGCTTTGCCGTGCGCTGCCGTGGCGTTGCTGACAGGGACGACTGTGCGCCGGGGCGCTTCGGGAGTCCTGATGGTCCGCTGACGGTACGTCCCGGCCGTACCTCTCCTGCCACACCGGTCCACCCATAGACACCGGTCCCCGGCATTCCGCCCCGGTCGGGCGCGTGAGCGGTCAGGATGGAAGAGGAACGTTCGTCCGTCCGTCGGTACCGGGGGGAGCCTCCATGAACCGTCCGCTGCGGCACATAGCCGTCTTCTGCGGGATCCTCACGCTCGCCCTCCTCCTGCGGGCGACCTGGGTGCAGTTCGCGGAGAACGACGAGCTGGCGAACGACAAGCACAACCGCCGCGTGCAGATCGAGGCCTTCTCCCACCCCCGCGGCGACATCATCGTCGGCGGCAAGTCCATCACCGGCTCGAAGGAGACCCCGGACTCCGACTTCCAGTTCAAGCGGACCTTCAAGGAGGGCCCGATGTACGCGCCGGTGACGGGCTACTTCTCGCAGGCCCAGGGCGCGACCTTCCTGGAGGGCGTCCACAACGGCGTGCTCAGCGGCAACGACGACCGGCTCTTCATCAAGCGCACCCTGGACATGCTGACCGGCAAGAAGCAGCAGGGCGGCGACGTCGTCACGACCATCGACCCCAAGGCGCAGAAGGCCGCCTACCAGGGCCTGGTCGACCTTGATGCCAAGGGCGCCGTGGTGGCCCTCGACCCCCGCTCGGGCAAGGTGCTCGCGCTGGCCAGCACCCCCTCGTACGACCCCTCGACGTTCGCGGGCATCTCGCAGGAGGAGGGGCGGATCTTCGAGCGGCTCGCCAAGCGCAAGGACAAGCCGCTCAGCAACCGCGCGCTGCGCGAGATCTACCCGCCGGGCTCCACGTTCAAGATCGTCACCGCTGCCGCCGCCCTGGAGCACGGCGTCGTGACGGACATCAACAAGCCGACCGGCGCCGAGACCCCGTACAAACTCCCCCTCAGCTCCACCCGCATCGGCAACGACGTGCCCGCGGCGAACTGCGACAAGGTGTCGATGAAGACCGGCATGCAGTGGTCCTGCAACAACGTCTTCCTCGACATCGCGCTCAAGGTCGGCAAGGACAGGATGCGGGAGACGGCGGAGAAGTTCGGCTTCAACGACGAGCAGTTCATTCCCGTACGCGCGGTCGCCAGCACCTATCCGGAGAAGCTCGACAAGCCGCAGACCGCGCTGACCGGCATGGGCCAGGGCAGCCTGACCAGCACCCCGTTGCAGATGGCGATGGTCACCGCGGGCCTCGCCAACGACGGCCGGGTCATGAAGCCGTACCTGGTCGAGGAGTTGCGCGGCCCCGACCTCTCGACGATCGAGAAGGGCGGGCCGCACGAGCTCGACCGGGCCGTCTCCGAGAAGACCGCGAAGACGGTGCAGGAGATGATGGAGAACACCGTCGAGAACGGCACGGCGAACAAGGCGAGGATCGACGGCGTCACGGTCGGCGGCAAGACCGGCACGGCCCAGCACGGCGCGAACGTCAACGACGAGCGTCCGTACGCCTGGTTCGTCTCCTACGCCAAGAACGACAAGGGCGAGTCGCCGGTCGCGGTGGCCGTCTTCGTCGACCCCTCCAACATGAACATCGCGCGCTCGGAGATCGCGGGCGGCAAGCTGGGGGCGCCGATCGCGAAGGCGGTCATGGAGGCGGTCCTGGAGCGGTGAGTGCCGTAAGGACTGCGAGGGCCGTGAGGGCCGTGAGGGCCGTGAGGGCCGTGAGGGTTACGCGTCCTCCCACGGCAGCGGTCTGCTGTGCAGTACGTCGAGGCGGGTGACGGCGCGCGTCAGGACGACGTACAGGCGGTGCAGCCCGCGCCGCTCCGCCTCCGCGACGGCCGCCGGCTCGACGGCGACGACATGGTCGTACTCCAGTCCCTTGGCGACCGACGCGGGCAGCAGGGTCACCCGGGCGCCCAGCCGTTCGGGGCCCGCGGCCTCGATGCCGGCGGCCGCCAGGGCGGCGCGCAGCCGCTCGACGTCACGGTCGGCCGCGATGACACCGATGGAGCCCTCCCGCCCGAGCCCGTCCCGTACCGCGCCGACGACGGCAGCGCCCATGTCACCCGCCTCCGCGACCCTCCGCACCCGCAACTCCCCGTCGGCGCGCAGCGACCGCGCGGGCGGTACGTCCACGTCGAGCCGCCCGAGCAGCCGGTTGGCCAGCCCGACGACGGCCCGCGGCACCCGGAAACCGGTGGTCAGCGGGGCCATCAGGGCGTCCGGCTTGCCCAGGTGGACCAGAAGCTCCGGCCAACTGCGGGCCGCCCACGGGGTGGTGGCCTGCGCGAGGTCGCCCAGGACGGTCAGGGAGCCGAAATCGGCGCGGCGGGCGATGGCCCTGCACTCCATGGGCGAGAGGTCCTGCGCCTCGTCGACGACGATGTGGCCGTACCCGGCGGGACGCTCCAGAAGCCCCTCCACCTCGTCGAGCAGGACGAGATCGGCGGCGCTCCACTTCGCGGACTTGTAGGAGCGGGGCGGCCTGGCCCACAGGATGGCCCGCTGCTCGGCGCCGTCGAGGACACCGTCGGCAGCGGCGGCGAGCGCGTCCGCGTCGGCGAGGAGGGCGGCGAGCACCTCGTCGGACCGGACCCTGGGCCAGGTGGCGTCGGTGAAGGCGCCGACGGGCCGGGACCGCGCGATCTTCTGCAGCCAGGTGTTGTTCTGCGGCCCGGCCCTGCGCTCGGCCCGTTCCTGGACCGCCCGGACGGCCCGGCTGCGCACCCGCTCGCGCCCGACGGCGTACGGCGGCTCCTCGCCCCGCACGTCCTCGACGATCCGTTCCAGTTCCCCGATCGGGACCCGCCAGTGGTACGAACCGTCCGGCACCGCGAGGGCGTCGGCGGGCGGCGCGATCCGCGCGTACAGCGCCCGGCGCAGCACCGCCGCCATCCGGACGTCGTGCTTGACGACGGCGGCGGCCTCGTCGTCGACGGCGCGCACGGCATGCCGCGCGATCTCGTCCTGGACGGTGGACTGCCGCACCCCGGTCTCGCCGAGGGAGGGCAGCACCTCGGCGATGTAGCGCAGGAAGACGCGGTTGGGCCCGAGGATGAGGAGGCCGGAGCGCCGCATCCGCTGGGGGTGCGTGTAGAGGAGGTACGCGGCGCGGTGCAGGCCGACGGCGGTCTTGCCGGTGCCGGGGGCGCCCTGCACACAGACGGAGGCGGTGAGGTCGGCGCGTACGAGGTCGTCCTGCTCGGGCTGGATGGTGGCGGCGATGTCGCGCATCGGGCCGACGCGGGGGCGCTCGATCTCGCCGGCGAGGATCCGGCTCACGGGTGCGGCCGGTGCGCCTTGGCCGTCCGGCGCGCCCTGCCCCTCCGCCCGTAGGTTCTGTGCGCCCAGGGGTTCGTCCTCCATGCCGGTGAGGTCGGTGGAGTCGCCCTTGCTGCCGGGCGCCCAGCCGAACCTGCGGCGGACGGCGACGCCCTGCGGGTCCCGCGGTCCTGCCTGGTAGAAGGCGCGGGAGACGGGGGCGCGCCAGTCGACGACGAGGGGCGGGGCCGAGGGGTGCTCGGTGATGCGCAGGCGTCCGATGTGGTAGCGCTGCCCGCGGTGATCACCGGCCCGGTCGCCCTCGGTGCCGTCGTCGGCGAAGTCGAGGCGGCCGAAGAAGAGGGGGGCGGCGGGGAGTTCGCGCATGGCTTTGGCGTGGCTGCGGAACTGGTAGCCAAGGACTTCGGCGTCGGCTCCCGACGCGGACACGTCCGCTCCTCCGACGACCAGATCCTCGGCTCCTTCGACCATGGCGGCGAGGGCGGCGCGGCAGGCGTCGTGGTAGCTGCGTTCCTGGGCGAGGGCGTCGGAGGCCGTGGAGGTGGAGGGAGTCGTCGTCATGCGACCACGATAATGTAACCGAGTTAAGTTCGTAACCGAGTCATGTACGTAACCAGGTTATGTACGTAACCGAGTATCGCGCCTCGGCTAGACTCGCCGTCATGAGCAGCGCCGGCCCGGACACCCACGCCCACCCGCACTCTCCGCACTCCGAGGCCGCACCCCGGTCCGCACCCGAACCCGGTGGGCTGCGCGAACGCAAGAGGCTGCGCAGATACGAGGAGATCTCCGAGACCGCGATCGCCCTCTTCCTGGAGAGGGGCTTCGAGAAGGTCTCCGTCGCGGAGGTGGCGGAGGCGGCGGAGGTCTCCAAGCCGACCCTGTTCCGCTACTTCGCGTCGAAGGAGGACCTGGTCCTCCACCGTTTCGCCGACCACGAGGACGAGGCGGCCCGGGTGGTCGCCGCGCGCCCGCCCGGCGCCGCCGCGCTCGACGCCCTGCACCGCCACTTCCTCGACGGGCTGGCGCGCCAGGACCCCGTGACGGGCCTCTGCGACGCCCCCGCCGTCCTCGCCTTCCACCGCCTCCTCTACGGCACCCCGTCACTGGTCGCCCGCCTGTACGGCTACCAGGACCGCTCCGAACAGGCCCTGGCCGCCGCCCTGACCCCGGCACACGGCGGCACCCCCCTCGAAGCCCGCCTGGCGGCCGGCCAGATCGTGGCCGTCCAGCGCATCCTCGCCGAGGAGAACTGGCGCCGCATCGCGGCGGGCGAGCGCGCGGAGGAAGTCACCCCGGAGGCGATCACGGCCGCGGACGCGGCATTCGCCCAGCTGAGCAGGGGGTTGCGGCGCTACGCGTGAGAGCCGCGCACGCCGCACCACGCGCGCGACGCCCACACCGCCCTGGCCCAGCGTCCTGAACCAGCCGGTGGGCAGCGCTCCATGGGGTGTCGGTGGCGCTCTCGGGGGCGCTGTTCGGGTGCTGGCCGGGAGACGTGCGGGCTAGTCGGGAGGCGTGCGGGCTAGTCGGCGCCTCCTGAGGGCTCGCCGTCGAGCGGTGACGCCACACGCCACAGCGTGTCGAAGAGGTCCTGGCGCTGGGCGACCTTGGCACCGGCCGCGGCGCCCGATTCGGCACGCCAGCGGGTAAGGACCGCGTGGTAGCCCATGAGGTCGAGCACCTGCCGCTCCGGCGGCGTCCTGGCCGGACGCTGCTCTACCTTGTCGTAGATCCCGTCGAACAGCTCCTCGCCGTTGATCAGGCAGAACTTCAGCAGCGGCGTGATGCGCAGCACCCGGAACCGCGCGTCGAGCTCGGCCCGTTCGCCCTGCCGCAGCCGCCGGGTGAGGGCCCTCATGTCGTACCCGTAGTCCTGCACCTTGCGCAGCAGATCCGCACGGAAGTCCGGGTCGTCGACGGCCCGGCCGCGATCGTCCAGCATGCCGGGTATCGCCATCGGCGCGGTGAAGTCCGGTACGAGGATGCGCAGGGTCACCTGGCGCCTGGCGCCGTCGTCGAGGGCCTCCAGGCTGCGGCTGATCGGATACAGCACGGTCTCGCCGGTGAAGCCGATGGCGTCGATGCGTATGGTCCTGCTCTTCTTCGCCTCCAGCGCCCGGTCGAAGTACTGCCCCAGCTCGGCGGTCTGCACCTCGGCCTTGACCTCGGGCCGCAGGGCGTCGTTCAGCCTCCGCACCTCGGTGTAGAGCACGAAACCGACGAGGCTGAGGATGGCGCCGCCCAGATAGGTCTTGCCCTCCAGGGCGTCACCGACCGGCCGCACGAACTGCGCGACAAGGCCCAGCCCGAACACGCCGAGCAGCAGCGCCTTGGTCACAGCGCTCTCCGCGTCCGCCCAGCGCTCCGCGGCCCGCTGCCGTGCCGTACGACCGTTCCTCCGCGTCACCAAAGCCCCCTGGTTCCCGCCCTGTTGAGCGGATGCGTCGACAGGAAGGACATGGTCCCCCGCACGCCGACCGGCAGGAAGAGCCCGGACAGGCCGAGCGGCCCGACGGCTCAGGAAGGAGGGCGCCCCGGGGACTCACGGAGTTCGCAAGGGTCGCGGAGTTCGTGGCGGTCGAGGAGGCCGAGGAGCGGGCGCAGGGTCGGGATGATCAGCTCGGCGCCCGCCTCACGCAGCGGCCCTGCCGCCGCCGCGTCGGGGGCGTAGCCGACGAAGAGGACCTTCGCGTCGCGCGCTGCCGCCAGGTCGGTCGCCGTGTCGCCGATCATGAGCGCGTCGGCGGGTTCGGCACCCAGGGCGCGCAGGGCCCGTTCCAGGCTGTCGGGGTGCGGCTTGAGCAGACTCGGACGGTCCGTACGGCCGTAGATGTGCGGGCCGAAGGCGTCGGTCAGGCGGTGGCGGTGGAGGTAGGCGGCGACGGCGCGCGGCGAGTTGTTGGTGACGACGGCCAGCCGTACGCCCCGCGCCCGCAGGCCACGGATGAGCTCGTGGGCGCCCGGGGTGGCCGGGGCCGTGTGCGTCGCCGTCACCTCGCCCGCGGTCAGCAGCTCCTCGATCTCGGCGATCAGCTCACTGCCCGGGAACGCGCGGTCCATGGCGCGCAGCACGTCATGAGGGTCGATGGACCGCTGCTCCTCCGGCGTGAGGACGTCACCGTCGACACCGCGGCGCCGCAGGTGCTCCCTGAGGGCGTCGGCGACCTTCTTGGACGAGCCGTCCGGGAAAAGCCGGCAGACGGGGCCGTCGAAGTCGAAGAGGAAGCAGATCTCGGCCGGTGCCGCCGGCCGCGCATCCAACGCCGCGCGCAGCTCGCGGGCGACGACTCCCCTCCCCGCGCCGGTACTGGCCGCGATCCCGCCACCGCCTCCGGTTCGGGTGTCCATTCCGGTTCCGGTTCCGGCGGTCATCCCGTCCCCCACCCCCTCCTCCTGCGCCCGGCCGAACGGCCCGCGATACCAGTCCCGCAGGGCGCGTTCGGCCCGGCCCTCGTCCGGTACCTCGGCCAGCCTCAAGGGTTCGGCCGCGCGTCGCAAGGCCCGGCAGACCCGCACGGCAGCGCCCGCGTAGTCGGCGGCGTCCGGCTCACCCGGCAGTTCCGTCAGGCCGAGCGCCGCGCGCATGATGTCGGGGAAGACGGACTGGGCGTACTCGAAGTCCAGGTAGACGCGCAGGTCGGCGGCCATCCCCGCCGTCATGTCGGCGTGGCCCGTGCGCCGCATCGCCTCGGCCCACAGCCGCTCCATCCGGACCTGCTCCTCCTTCTCGTAATCCATGCGTACGACATGGGTGGCGAGGTCGTGCAGGGGGTCGCCGTACATGGCCGACTCCCAGTCGATCACGGCCAGCTTCCTGCGGCCGACGATCACGTTGGCGCGGTGCACGTCGGTGTGGAGGAGGCAGAAGGGCCGCGGTGTCAGGGGCGGTCGGTCGGGGGCGTCCCGGAATGAGCTTATGGCGTCGGGGCGGATCCCCACGGCCGCGAAGAGATCGTCGAACCGCCAGCGGTTGGGGCCGTGTACGCGGTCCTCGGTGTAGTCGATCAGCCAGTGCAGGAATTCCTGGCTCCGCCCGGACTCCGGCCAGCCGGCGGGCCTGGGCGGCAGCTCCGCTTCCGGTACGCCCGCGGCCCTGGCGAAGAACTCCGCGAACGAGCGCATCATCGGCTCGCCGACGGGCCCGTGGGGCTTGACCTCGGAGAGCGCCTGGCCGGCCCGGTAGGAGTGCAGCGACCAGTCACCGAAGTCCCGGAAGCAGCGCGGGACCTCCTTGAGGTGCCGGCTCACCACCGCGAGCAGTTCGGTCTCGCTCGGCCAGATGCGGGGCACCACCTCGACCACGTCGCGCGGCATCCGGCACTTCACCCGGGCCCGGAAGGGCATCGTGCGCAGCAGCAGGGCGAGGGACCAGCCGAGCGGCACGACGTAGTTGATGTTGTGGTGCCCGGCCACGACCTGGCGGTCCGGGTGCTTCCGGTGCGTGTCGGCGAGGTGTCTGATCCACGTCTCGCGGCGACCGCTCTTCGGCGCCTCGTGGGGGTTGCGAGGCGGAGGTGACGGCATGAGCGCAGAGGGTATCCGATGAGCGACCTTCCTCCGCGCGGATGCCACGGAGTGGACGAAGTTACGTTTTCGCGGGCGTCACGTCGCCCCGCAGGAGCCGTAGGACCTGCTCCCACGACGGCACCAGAAACTCATCCGCCGCCCCCGCCTCCCGCAACAGCCTCGCCTTGCGTTCATTCCGCGCGAAGCCGATGAAGTCCACCTTCGCCGCCCGCGCCGCGTGGAAGTCGGAGGGGGTGTCGCCGATCATGACCGCGTCGGACGGGGCCGCGCCCATCGCGCTGAGTGCCCTGGTCACACAGTGCGGGTCCGGCTTCAGGAGGTGGAGGGCCTGGGTGCGGCCGTAGATGTGGGGGGCGAAGCAGGCCGTCAGGCCGCGGGTGGTGAGGTAGCGGGCGGCGGTGCGGGCCGAGTTGTTGGTGGTGATGGCGAGCCGTACTCCGACGGCCGTCCAGGTGCGGATGACCGCGTCGGCGTACGGGGTGGGCCACGCGCTCGGGACCGCGGCGAGCTCCTGCCGCGTGAGCCGTTCCTCCAGCTCCGCGACCAGGTCGCTGTGGGGGTGGCGGTCCGCGACGGCGCGCAGCACGGCGAACGGGTCCGTCTCCTCCCGTACGCCGTCGGTGAGCAGACCGTGCAGGCCCTGGTCCGCGAGCCAGCGGATCTGCTCGTCCGCGATCTTCGCGGCCGAGTGTCCCGCGAAGAGACGGCAGATGGGACCGTCGAAGTCGAGCAGCGCGAATCGTGCACCTTCGATCGTCTCGCGCACGTAATCGGTCAGATTCGCCGCTTGCTTGGCACTCGCGGTGTCGGAATGCGTCGAGTCAGGGGTCATTTAAGAGAGTGTCAGGTCAGACGTAATGGTTTCCCAGAGGGCGTCGAACCAGTTCTGCGACTCGTCGACGAACATGGAGTCCCGCGCGGTGGGCTCGCTCTTCCCGAAGGAGAAGAGCGGCGCCTTGATGCCCCCGGCGTCCCAGATGTCCATGACCTCGGGGTCGCTGCCGTTCTCGCTCACCTCCACGGAGTTCTCGGTCAGCGTGTAGTACGCGAGCAGCGCCTCACGCCCGTTCAGGAGGTACAGCTTGACCGGCGTGGTGAACGGCAGCGCGCGGAATGTGACGTCGACGTCGATGCCGTGCGACGAGCGCAGGGCGCGCAGGTTGTGCCGCAGCACCTGGCCCTGCGCGTTGCGCTGGGTGAGCCACCGGTCGTGCAGTCGGGCCCTCTCCGACTCGCCGCCCTCCATCGGCACCGGGAACGCAAGGCGGATGTCGCTGCTCGGCAGCAGGATGCGTACCTTGATCGAATCCGGCCGGATCCGCCCCTCGTGGATCAGCCGCACCGGCTCGCCGAGCGCGATCATCAGGGTCTCCGCGGTGTACGAGACCACGTCGATCCGCACCTGCGGCACCGCGAACGCCGCCGCGAGGCGGGGGGCCAGGGCGACCATGGAGGGCTGGGGGACCTTGCTCACGGGGGCGGGCCCCGCCTCGGCGACCCGGGGCGGGCTGCCCTTGCTGACGTTGGACAGGAGCCCTTCGCTCTGGAGCTTCTTCATCGCCTGCCGTACGGCTCCGCGCTCGACGCCGAACTCCTCGGCCAGCTCGGCCTGGGTCGGCAGGCGCTCTCCCGCTCTGAGCTCGCCCGCCCGGATGCGGTCGCGGAGGGTGTCGGCGATGTCCTGGGGTGAGAGTTTCCTGCTGCCGTTCACTGCCACGTTCTCCTGGGTCACAACCAGACGATACAACTGACCGCCATCTTCGGGCAGTTGAAGAGAAGTTGTTTATCTACTCCGACCAAGTGGGGACAACCACAACAGAGTTGGTTGCCAACTGACTCAAGATGGCAGAAGGAGGAACCACCATGCCCGCCATAGCCCTCCTCGCAGCCGTGGTCGCCGTCACCCTCGAACAGCTCGTGCAGTGGAAGTACGGTCCGATGGGCATCGTGGGCCTCCTCCTGCTGACCGTGGGAGTGAAGGCGAAGAACCCCACCTGCAGCTCCATCGGCGCCGTCGTCCTCGCCCTGATGGTGACGGGTCCGGCCGGCTGACCGGACCGTAACGGCAGCCGGCCGGACCCACCGGCGGCGGTCGCCTCAGGCCGCCGCCAGCTCCAGGTCCCGGCTGATCGTGTTCCAGAGCGCGTTGAACCACAGGTGGGACTGCTCGACGAACGTCGTGTCCCGCAGCCCGTCCCCCTGATGGAACGGGAAGAGCATCGACTGCGTGCCCTGCGCGTCGTACATCTCCAGGGACTCCTCGCCGATCTCCTCGTCCCGCTTGATGAGCGTGTAGTAGGCGAAGAGCGCCTCCACGCCGTTGATCAGGTACAACTTCACCGGCGGCGTGAACGGCAGCGCGCGGAACTGCACGGACACGTCGATGCCGTGCGAGGAGCGCAGCGCGAGCAGATTGTGCCGCAGCACCTGTCCCTGCGCGTTGCGCTGGTCCAGCCAGCGCCGGTGCACCTGGCCGCCCTCGGCCACCCCGCTGTCGACCGGCGCGGGGAAGGCGAGGTCGATGTCGCGGCTCGGCAGCAGCACCCGGACGTCGACCTTGGCCGGTTTCAACCGCCCGGCGTGGATCTGCCGCAGTGGTTCGCCGATGGCCATGGTGAGGGAGATGGACGTCAGACACAGGGCGTCTATCTCCACGTGCGGGGCCTCGAAGGCGGCTGCGATACGCGGGGCGAGGCCGACCATCGTCGGCTGCGGGCGCACCTCGCCCGGACCGGAGGGACCGCGCTCGGCGGCGTCCGCGACCGTGGCGGGGCTGCCCTTGGACACATTGGACAGCAGATGCTCACGCTGCAGGATGCGCAGCGCCTCACGCACCGTCCCACGCTCCACGGCGAACTCGTCGGCGAGCTCGGCCTGCGTGGGCATGCGCTGCCCGGGCCGGAGCGAGCCGGACCTGATCCGGTCGCGCAGCGCGTCGGCCACCTCCCGGTGGGAGCGCTGCGTCTGCTTGCGCCCGTTGACGGCGGCGTGTTCGGTGCTCACAACCAAACAGTACAACTTCGCGCCATCTTAGGGGAGTTGTAGGAAAGGTGGTTATGAGTCGTCTCCCAGCGGAGATAAGTCAGTTGAAGTTGGTAGCCAACTTCGGCGACATGGTCAGACCCTCCCGGGGTTGGCCACCAGCCGTCGGCCGTCACCACGGAGCAGCATGCGGTGGCAGCCAGTTGGTCATCAGCTGAACGGGGTCCGCCGCCCCGATCCCGAAGGAGGGAACGCCATGCCACTCATCGCCATCGCCGTCGCCGCCCTCGCCATCGGATTCGAGCAGCTCATCCAGTGGAAATACGGCCCGCTCGGCATCGTCGCCTTCATCCTGCTGACCATTGGCATCAAGGCCCAGAACGTCAAGCTCAGCGGCGTGGGCGCAGGCCTCCTCGTCCTGCTCCTCGCCCAGTCGGGCTGAACCGCCCGGCTCCACGTACCCGGCTGGCCGGGCTCCCATCCGGAGGGGAGCCGGGAGTCCGGTCAGTCGTAGCGAGACAGAGCCCCGGCTCCCGGCTACGGGGGAGCCGGGGCTCGCCCCGTCCCGAAACGGCAGCCGTCACGAAAGGGCAGCCGCCCCGAAACGGCAGGCCCTCAGAAGATGTCCGGGCACCACGGCCGCCTCGACGTACGGAAGACGGCGTCGGCCACCGCGGCCGCGCCCGCCCGTTCCTCCACCACCTGCCCGAGCGCCACGAGCCGCATGACGGACGCGTCCCCGAGCCAGAGCTGGGCCAACTCCCCCACGCCGAGCGTGAGATCAGGCTCCTCCGTGGTCGGCGAGCAGACCGCCGCGCCGCCCACCCCCGCCCCGTCCCCCGGCGCCGCCTCCAGGCGGTAGCGCCCACCGGCGAACCCGGCCGCGTCGACGACCTCCACGACGAACGAACCCGGCACGTCATACGTGCGCGCCTCCAGGGCCCGTACGACATCCAGGATCCGCACCCAGAGCCAGTCCGCGTGAGCGGTCACCCTGGCCGCGCGGGGATTGGGCAGCAGCTGCGGAAGCAGGTCGTCGGGGGCCAGCCAGCCCGTCTCGACCTCGGTGACCTTGTCGATGGCGCAGACGAAGTGCCACAGGGCGCGCTCGGCGGCGGGCGTGACGGCAGTCATGCCGAGCACCGTCGCCGTGTTCCGCGGCAGCCGGGACTCCCCCCACTGGTTGGTCGTCGTGCGGTACGCGATCAGTCCGTCGACCCGGCCCGAGGGGGCGCGGTAGAGGGCGTAGAACGGCTCCTGCCAGGGAAATTCGGGGCTGGCCTGGAGGCCGGTGTTGCGCAGCCACCACTCCTCGTCGCGGTTGACCGCGCCGTGCCGCAGGGCGCGGAACCGCTCGTACAGCTCCGGACCGTGCTTGCGTATGTCGTCGCCGCCGACCAGGTCGATGCGGGCGCCGGGCTCGTCCGGTCCCGACCAGCGCGGATCGAGGCCGGAGCGCGGCACGTCGACGGTCCACTCGGTGACCCAGGTCGCGGGGCCGAAGCCGAACCGGCCGTAGATCGGGTACTCGGCGGAGTTCAGGGTGGCCAGGACATCGCCGCGCTCCTTCGCCTCCGCGAGATCGCCGTCCATCATCCGGCTGAGTATGCCCCGGCGGCGGTGCGTGGGCGCCACGGTCACCCCCGAGACCGCGTTGGCCACCACGGGCGCGCCGCCCACCGCGGTGACCTCCTGCCGGAACGACCGGTAAGTGCCGACGCAGCGGTCGCCGTCGTAGGCGCCCAGGGTGCGGGCCGGGGCGGTGCGCGCCCGCAGATGGGCGACGGTGTCGTCCGACAGCGTGGCGAAAGGTTTCAGGAACCCGGCGTGCACGGCCCTCAGCCACTCGGGCAACTCGGAATCGGTGACCGCTCTCACATCAACATCGCTCATACGGCCACGCTAGGCAACGGACCACCGGGCGCGCACCGGATTTCCGCCCGGCTCAGCCGCACCGGATTTCCGCCCCGCTCAGCCCAGCAGGTCGTCCACCTGCGCCTCGCCCACCCGATACCGGCGCGCGATCTCCCCGCTGCAGTCGTCCGTCGTCCGCTGCAACAGCTGCCTGCGGCGCGACACCTGCTGTTCGTAGCGGACGAGGCGGCCCATCGCCGTGTGGAGTTCGTCGTCCGTCCGCGCCGCCAGATCGGAGAGCTGGACCTCGGCGAGCATCTCGGCGGCCAGGAGGCGGTACTCCTCGCTGTGCGGGGTGCCGAGCGTGACGTGCCGGGCGGAGGAGCGGTGGCGGGCCGGGGCGTCCGTGAGGATCTCGGGGAGCCGGCTCACGACCGTGCCCGCCGGGCGGGGCGCCTGCTGCCGCTGGTCACCGCGGCGCGCCAGTTCGGCCCGCAGGATGTCGATACGCCCCTGCAGCAGCCGCCGCACATAGCTGAGGTCTGCCTCGTCCTGCTGTGCCGCCCTGCGCAGCTCGCGGAGCTCGGGCAGGCGGAGCGCGGTGAGGTCGTGTTCGGGCACGTCGGGCAGGAGCGGGCCGCTCGTGCGCTGCGCGGGTGGCCGCGGAACCTGCGTACGCAGCAGAGAGACGCGGCCGGGCGACTGCCCCGTACTTGGTGTGCTCATGTGGCTCTACCCGTCCCCTCGACCGGCCGACGCGGGTGCACCGCGTGGAAGCATCGTGCCACTCCCAGTGGCCGCTATGTGAGCGAGTGCCCGGAATGGGCCCCGGATGGGGGGAGCGGAACCCTGTCCCGGGCGCCCCACGCGCCACGGCATGATGGCCGTATGCGAGCAGTGGTGCAGAGGGTCGACGGCGCGAGCGTCGTCGTGGACGGCGAGACGGTCGGCGAGATCGACGGCGAGGGGCTGTGCGTCCTGGTGGGCGTCACCCATGACGACACCGAGGAGAAGGCGGCCCAACTGGCACGCAAGCTCTGGTCGTTGCGCATGCTGTCCGACGAGCGGTCGTGCAGCGACATCGACGCGCCGCTGCTGGTCATCAGCCAGTTCACGCTCTACGGGGACGCCCGTAAGGGCCGCCGCCCCACGTGGAACGCGGCGGCCCCCGGCGATGTGGCCGAGCCCCTGGTCGACGAGGTCGTCGCACGGCTGCGCGCCCTGGGGGCGACGGTGGCGACGGGCCGCTTCGGGGCTCAGATGCGGGTGGGCCTGACGAACGACGGCCCGTTCACGGTGCTCCTGGAGATGTGACCGCTCCCTGAGCGCCTGAGACAGGGGGCGGGGGTCAGGGCTCGACCACGACCTCCTGCGCGGCGGCCGTGTCACCGGCGACCAGCTTCGCGTCCAGCGGGACGTTGCGCTTGACCAGGCCAAGCGCGATCGGCCCGAGCTCGTGGTGGCGTACGGCCGTCGTGATGAACCCGAGCTTGCGCCCCTCGGCGCCCTCGCTCGCGAGGTGCAGCGGCGTACCGGCCGTCGGCAGGTGCACCTCGCTGCCGTCCAGGTGCAGGAAGACGAGGCGGCGCGGCGGCTTGCCCAGGTTGTGGACGCGGGCGACCGTCTCCTGGCCGCGGTAGCAGCCCTTCTGCAGGTGCACGGCGGTGCCGATCCAGCCCAGCTCGTGCGGGATGGTGCGGTGGTCGGTCTCGAAGCCGAGGCGCGGCCGGTGCGACTCCACCCGCAGCGCCTCGTACGCGAGGAGACCGGCCGCGGGGCCGTTCTCGGCGGCGTACGACGCGAGGTCCATGCGGGGCAGGAACAGGTCGCGGCCGTGCGCGGTCTCGCGTACGGCGACGCCGTCCGGGACCGCGGCGATGGAACCGGCGGGCAGGTGGACGACGGCGAACTCGTCCGTGCGGTCGGCGACCTCGACGCGGTAGAAGAACTTCATGCTCTCCAGGTACGCGAGGAGCGCTTCCTGCGTGCCGGGCTCGACGTGCGCCCACGTGGTCTCGCCGTCGTCGACGAGGTACAGGGCGTGTTCGATGTGGCCGTTGGCGGAGAGGATCAGCGCCTCGGTGGCCTCGCCGGCCGGCAGCTCGCTGACGTGCTGCGTGATCAGCAGGTGCAGCCAGCTCAGCCGGTCGTCGCCGGTGACGGTGAGTACGCCGCGGTGCGAGAGGTCGACGAAGCCGGTGCCGTCGGCGAGGGCGCGCTGCTCACGGAACAGTTCTCCGTAGTGGGCGGCGACGCCTTCGTCCACGCCCTCGGCGGGGACGGCGCCGGGCAGGGACAACAGGGGGCTCTTCATGTTCACAAAGAGTACGACCAGTGGGCCGCGGCTTTTATTTCTGGCGGCACTTCTCGCACTGCCCGAAGATCGCGAAGTGCTTCAGATCGGTGTCGAAGCCGAAGGTGTCGCGCAGTTTGGCGGTGAACTCGGCGGCGATCGACGTGTCGGCCTCGATGACGTCCGTGCAGTCGCGGCAGACGAGGTGGATGTGGTGGTGGCGGTCGGCCAGGTGGTACGTCGGCGCGCCGTGCCCGAGGTGGGCGTGGCTGACCAGGCCCAGCTCCTCCAGGAGCTCCAGGGTGCGGTAGACCGTGGAGATGTTGACCCCCGACGCGGTCTTCCGCACTTGGCAGAGGATGTCGTCGGGGGTGGCGTGTTCCAGGGCGTCGACGGCTTCGAGGACGAGCTGACGCTGCGGCGTCAGCCGGTAGCCGCGCTGACGCAGGTCGCTCTTCCAGTCGCCGGAGTCGGAGTTGGAATCGGTACTCGCCACACCGTGAAGTCTAGGGCCTTTCGCCTGGAGCGAGCCCGTGCCCGCTCCAGGCGAAAGGCCCTGGGACTATGCGAAAGGCCCCGGGGCCTACTTGAAGAAGGCGATGCCGTCGTCGGGGAGATCGCCGAGGTTCCGTGCCATGTCCGCGACCTCCTCGGGCGTGACGACCTTCTTCAGCTGCGCCGACATGTAGGGGCGCAGCGGGACCTCGGGGGTCTGCTTCTCGCCGACCCACATCAGGTCGCCCTTCACGTAGCCGTAGAGGCGCTTGCCACCGGTGTAGGGGCCTGCGGCGGCGGTGCGGGCGACGGCGTCCGTGGCCAGGTCGATCTGCGGCTTCTTGTCGGCCAGCTCGCCGTACCAGACCTCGACCACACCGTCGTCGCGGACCATGACGACCTCGACCTTGCGGTCCTTGTCGATCCGCCAGAAGCCGGACTCGGACTCCAGGGGCTTGACCTTGTTGCCCTCGGCGTCGAGCACCCAGGTGTACGAGCGGTACTCGATGAAGTCCCGCCCGTCATGCGTGAAGGAGACCTCCTGGCCGAAATTCGCCTTCTCGGCGCCGGGGAAGTCGGTGACGCCCGCGCCCGCCCAGTTGCCGAGGAGGAAGGCGAGGGGGACGAGGTCGGGGTTCAGGTCGGACGGAATCTCGATCATGGGAAGCTCAGTCGATCTGTGGAGGTGGCGGTGGTCAGCGCTGGCCCTGGTACAGCTTCTTCACGGTCAGGCCCATGAAGGCGAGAACGCCGACACAGACCAGAACCAGCAGGGCGGAGAAGAAGGCCTCAAGCACGGGGGGCTCCTCGATGAGCGGTGGGGCAGGTAGTCAGAGCGGGTCCCACTGTAGTCGTGCGGCGCCCGTCCCTCTCTGTGAGGTCCCCCGCGTCGTACGCTGGGTGTATGTACGCGCGAAGGCGCCGCCTGTACTTCGCCATGATGGGGACCTGCATCGGTCTCTTCGTCCTGGCCTGGGGTGTCGTCCGGCTCTGGTCGATCCCCGTGGCCGTCGGAATGTGCGTGGTGGCGATGGTGATCCCGCCCCTGGCCGCGATGACGGCGAACCGCCGGGGCCCCGACGACCGCTGGTGGGACGACCCCAGCGGCGACCGGAAGTCCGACGAGTGGTGGGACGAGCTGGACGGCAAACGCAGGCGCCAGGGGTAGCCGAAGGGCCGCACCCCGTTCCAGTGGCGTCCAACCCCCTGGGGTGCGGCCCTGCAGCCGTTCTCGACGCGGTGTGCGGACCGCGCTGTGTGATGCGGACCGCGATTCAGACCGCGATCGCGACCTCCGCCAGGCCGCCCGTCTGCGCGACGACCGTGCGGTCCGCCGTGCCGCCGGGGATCAGGGCCCGGAGGGTCCACGTGCCCTCGGCGGCGTAGAAGCGGAACTGGCCGGTGGCCGAGGTCGGGACCTCGGCGGTGAACTCGCCGGTCGAGTCGAGCAGGCGCACGTAACCGGTGACGGGCTCGCCGTCGCGGGTCACCTGGCCCTGGATCGTCGTCTCACCGGGCTTGATCGTCGAAGCGTCGGGGCCGCCGGCCTTTGCTCCACACATGGGTACTCCTGAAGGGCTGAGGGGAAGGAGGGTCGGGCGGGGTTACTTGTTGGCGCCGAGCTCGATCGGCACGCCGACGAGGGAGCCGTACTCGGTCCAGGAGCCGTCGTAGTTCTTGACGTTGGTCTGGCCGAGCAGCTCGTGCAGGACGAACCAGGTCAGGGCCGAACGCTCACCGATGCGGCAGTAGGCGATGGTGTCCTTGGCGAGGTCGACCTGCTCGTTCTCGTAGAGGGCCTTGAGCTCGTCGTCGGACTTGAACGTGCCGTCGTCGTTGGCGTTCTTCGACCAGGGGATGCTGCGGGCGCTCGGCACGTGGCCGGGGCGCTGCGACTGCTCCTGCGGGAGGTGGGCCGGGGCGAGCAGCTTGCCGCTGAACTCGTCGGGCGAGCGCACGTCGACCAGGTTCTGGTTGCCGATGGCCGCCACGACGTCGTCGCGGAAGGCACGGATCGAGGTGTCCTGGGGCTTGGCCTTGTACGAGGTGGCCGGGCGCTGCGGCACCTGGTCGCCGTCGACGAGGTCGCGGGAGTCGAGCTCCCACTTCTTGCGGCCGCCGTCGAGGAGCTTCACGTCCTGGTGGCCGTAGAGCTTGAAGTACCAGAAGGCGTACGACGCGAACCAGTTGTTGTTGCCGCCGTAGAGGACGACGGTGGAGTCGTTCGCGATGCCCTTCGCCGAGAGGAGCTTCTCGAAGCCCTCCTGGTCGATGAAGTCACGGCGGACCGGGTCCTGGAGGTCCTTGGTCCAGTCGATGCGGATCGCGTTCTTGATGTGGTTCTTGTCGTACGCGGAGGTGTCCTCGTCGACCTCGACGATGACGACCTTGGGGTCCTCGATGTGGGCCTCGACCCAGTCGGCGTCTACCAGGACGTCGCTGCGGCTCATGCTTTTCTCCTCCGGGGCAGGTACGGCGGTGCGGCGTGGTGCGATGCACAGGGGGGCGGCCGGTACGGACCGGTGGTGCGGGGAGGCACTGGTGGCTGACCGAGCGGCGCGGGGGCGGCCTGCCGGATGGGCGTCGGACAGGCCTGGTGAAACGAGGGGGTGAGGCCCTCGCTAGAAGGTGCGACAGAGCATGGCGGCGACGCGGCACAGGTCCACTGCCCGCCGCTTCGTGAGGTCCGCCTGTCGGTGCATGCGTCCGATCGTAGGGACGGAGGGGCCGCCGTGTCACCGGCGCTCCGCATAGTGAGACAGGTGAACCCAGCATGTGGGATTCGTTGAACGTCGAAGCCCCCTGGGAGGGCCCGGGGCCCGGCGTCCGCCCACGTACATCCGACCGCCGGACGCCTTCGTCTCGTACCTCGGACGCGGTCGGGTCGGCGGGGTCTGCCGTCAGCCCGCCAGCCGCACGTTCGTGCCGGTCACCGACATGTCCACGCCGTCCGGTGCCGCCTCGACCTTCTCCAGCTTGACGCCGGCCGGCAGGTCGTCGATCTTCTGGTCGAAGTCGGTGACGTTGCGGACCATGCCCTCGGGGAGCGGGATGGAGACGCCGAGGACGTCCAGGTTCTTCGGGATCTCGTCGGCGTGCACCTTGATGTCGTCGCCCTCGACGCGGACCGAGCTGAGCACGTGGACCGGCTTCGGCAGCTTCGCGCCGCCCTTGCTGACCTCGACCTCGACCTTGATCTTGCCGTTGCCGCCGTCGGAGAGACCGACGACCTTGCCGGTGGCGCCGAGCGGCAGCTCGACGGGCTCGGCCTTGCTGGCCTTCAGGAGCTCGTCGTAGGAGACGCGCGCCGTGCCCGACGCGGTCGCGGCGGTGGCGGAGCTGTAGTCGCCGGAGAACTCCACGCCCTTCATGTGGGCGGTCAGATCGGCGATGCGGATGGAGTCGGAGCCCGACTTGGCGTCGTAGTCCTTGATGCCGACCTCCACGTCGTCGAGCTCACCGCCCATCACCTGGGTGAGGAAGGGGAAGCCCTTGATGGAGACGTCGGGCGTCTCGCTCAGCCCCTCGCTGGTGCGCATCTTGTCCGCCGCCTCGCTCTCGGCGAAGTTCACGGCAAGCCGGTCGGCCGCCACGAAGAGCCCTCCGAGGACCACGACGACGATCAGAAGTATGCGTACGGCTCGCTTGCTCATGTCCGGTCTTCCCCCACCTTGTCCCCCGCGTCGACTGTCGTTCCGGCGAGCCTAAAGGACAGGTCCCCGGCCGAAGAGTTCGGCGGGGGACCTGTCGATCAGCTGTGACGATGCGCCGGCGGGCCGGCCGGGGCTCAGCCGATGGCGCGGCCGAGCACGTAGACGGCCGGGGCGGCGGCCGCGAGCGGCAGCGCGACGCCCGCCGTCATGTGCACGAAGCGCGACGGGTAGTCGTAACTGGCCGCCCGGTGCCCGACAAGCGCGCAGACCCCGGCACCGAGGCCGAGCAGCGCCCCCTTGCTCCCGTAGTCGGTCGCGCCGCCCACGGCGATCCCGGCACCGGCCGCCACGAGCAGCGCGACGACCACGGAGGCGGGGGTGGGCAGCGGCAGCGCGCGGGCGAGGATCGCGGCGGCGACCGCGATGCCGCCCACGGTGACGGCGTCGGAGGCGGCCGCGAGGTGGCCGGCCGCGACGATGGCGAGCGCGGCCGACACCACGGTCGCCATCAGCCCGTACATCCGCTCGTCGGCGCCCGCGCGGCTGCGCAGCTGAAGCACCAGCACGAGCAGCACCCACACGCCGAGCGTGCCGAGGATCGCGGCAGGACCGTTCTCCTCGCCGGTGACCAGCAGCGCGCCGTCCGCGACGACCCCGCCGAGGAAGGCGAGCGCGATGCCCTGGCGGGCCGGCCACATGCCGTTGAGCCGGAACCATCCGGCGGCGGTCACGGCCTGCAGCAGGATCAGCGGCACGAGCAGTGCGTACTGCCCGACGGCGGCTCCCGCGGCGAGCAGGAGCCCGAGCAGGGCGGTCAGCGCGGCGGGCTGCATCCCCGGCTCTATGATCGGCGACCGCCCTTCGGCGCGGGCCCGCTGGGCGTCGGTGACGCGAGGGTTGCCGGTGGTGGTGGAGGGGCCGTAGGAGGGGTCGTCGGCGCCGGTGCCGGGGTCGGGACCGGCGGGCTCCGGGACGACGGGTGCGGGAGCGTGAGCGGCGGGCGGCGCCTGGTGGTTCGGGGTCTGCGGCGGCAGGTACGCGGTCTCCGTCATGTCCACGGCGGCGGCCGGCGGCTGCACCTGCGTCTCCCAGGTCTGCCCCTCCCACTGCTGGGTGTAGGGCTCTTGGGGCTGAGGCTGCTGAGGCTGCTGGGGGTACTGCTGGTGCTGCTGCGCGTACGGCTGGGGCTGGTGCTGGTGCTGATGCTGCGCGTACTGCTGGTGCTGCTCGTCGTAGTACGGCTGCTGCTGCTGTTGCTGCTGCGCGTACTGCTGTTGCTGCTGCTGCGCGTACTGCTGGTGCTGCTGGTGCTGCTCGCCGTAGTACGGCTGCTGCTGTTGCTGGGGGTACGCCTGCTGCTCCGGGTACCCCTGGTGCTCCGGGTAGGGCTGCTGCTCCGGATACGGCTGCCGCGCGTACGGCTCGTATCCCTCATACCCCTCGTACCCCTCATAGGGCTGATCGGACATGGTGCTCATCCTCCTGCGAACGGCGGGAGCACCTCGACCGTGCCGCCCTCGGCCAGCCGTACGGTCTCATGCCCGCGGGTGCCGACGGGGTTGCCGTCGACCAGAAAGGAGCAGCGCTGCAGGACCCGGACCAGTTCGCCGGGGTGCCGCTCGCGGGCGGTCTCCAGCGCTTCGGCGAGTGTCCCGGCCGCGTACGGCTCCTCGGCGATGCCCGCGGCCGCCTTGGCAGCGGCCCAGTAACGAATGGTGCCGTTCACCATGCGACTCCCCTTTCAGTCGGCGGTTGCCGACGTCCATGATGCCGTGGCCCACGAGGCGATCCGCCCGACGAGCTCATCCGTGGCCGCGTGCTCCGCGTGGCCCATGCCCTCTTCCAGCCACAGCTCCGCCCCGCCATCGGCAGCCGCCGCGAGCATGCGCGGATGGTCGACCGGAAAGTACGGGTCCCGGTCGCCGTGCACGACGAGCAGCGGCGTCGGGGCGATGAGCGGGACGGATTCGACGGGCGAGAGGGGGACGGGGTCCCACTCGTGCGGGTGGATTCTCGTCCGCAGGCCGAAGCGGCCGACCGCGCGTCCCGCGGGCCGCGTGACGACCCAGTGCAGCCGCCGCATCGGCGCCGTCCCCCGGTAGTACCAACGTGCGGGGGCACTCACCGCGACCACCGCATCGGTGCGCGCTTCCGTGCGCCCCCTGTGCAACGCGGCGTGCCGCAGCACGACCGAGCCGCCCATCGAGAAACCCACGGTCACCACGCGCGCGTGGCCGAGCGAGCGCGCCCAGCCGACGGCCGCCGCCAGGTCGAGCACCTCGCGGTCGCCGACCGTGGAGTGCCCGCCGGAGCCGCCGTGGCCCCGGAAGGAGAAGGTGATCACGGCCGCACGCTGGGCGAGGACGGCCGCGATGCGGCGTACGTGGGGGCGCGAGAGATCCCCGGTGAAGCCGTGCGCGACGACGATCGCGGTCTCTTCCGAGGGGTCGGGTCCGGGGTCGTAGGCGGCCTCGATGGCCACGCCGTCATGTGTACGGAGCGTTGCGCGGCGGGGAACGCCACGCTGACCGTGAGTGAGCGGAGGCACAGAAGATCGCGCCGCTTGACCTGCCGGACCGGAACTCATGTGGGCTATTCTCCTTGGCAGAGGATCCGGGCAGCGCAGCCCCCGGGTCCTTTCGTGCTTTCCGGGCTCCGGGCGCGGGCCCGCAAAGGGTACGAAGCTTGACAGCGAAAGCTCAGTACGAAGCAGTGCCGTAAACGTCCTCGCAGGGACCGAGGAGGAACCAGACGTTATGGGCGAGCGAAACGTGCACGACAGTCAGACGACCCGGGCAGGTGGTCGGCGGTGAGCTCTCTGCTGCTCCTGACCAATGCCCTCCAGCCGTCGACGGAGGTGCTCCCCGCTCTCGGCCTGCTCCTGCACAGTGTGCGCGTCGCCCCCGCGGAGGGGCCCGCACTCGTCGACACCCCCGGCGCCGACGTCATCCTCGTCGACGGCCGCCGCGATCTGCCGCAGGTGCGCAGCCTCTGCCAGCTCCTTCGCTCCACGGGACCCGGCTGTCCGCTGGTCCTCGTCGTGACGGAGGGCGGTCTCGCGGCCGTCACCGCGGAGTGGGGCATCGACGACGTGCTCCTCGATACGGCGGGCCCCGCCGAGGTCGAGGCGCGGCTGCGGCTCGCGATGGGCCGCCAGCAGATCACCACCGACGACTCCCCCATGGAGATCCGCAACGGCGACCTCTCCGTGGACGAGGCGACGTACAGCGCGAAGCTGAAGGGCCGGGTGCTCGACCTGACCTTCAAGGAGTTCGAGCTGCTCAAGTACCTGGCGCAGCACCCTGGGCGGGTCTTCACCCGCGCCCAGCTGCTCCAGGAGGTGTGGGGCTACGACTACTTCGGCGGTACGCGCACGGTCGACGTACACGTGCGACGCCTCCGGGCGAAGCTCGGCGTCGAGCACGAGTCGCTGATCGGCACCGTCCGCAATGTCGGCTACCGGTTCGTCGTACCGGAGAAGGTCGAACGGGCGGCCGAGGAGGAGAAGGCCAAGGCGGCGGGGGCGCGGTCCGGGCGGGGCGGCGGCAGGCCGGCGGCGACGGCCGCGCAGGCCGCTGAGGCCGCCGAGGACCCCGCTGCGAAGGAAGCTGCCGTACGCCCTGCCCAGCGGTAGTTCCATCCGCGTAGACTCCGCGCGTGGCCAAGGTGACTCGGGATGACGTGGCAAGACTTGCGGGTACTTCGACCGCGGTCGTCAGCTATGTCATCAACAACGGACCCAGGCCGGTCGCCCCGGCCACGCGCGAGCGGGTACTCGCAGCGATCAAGGAGCTGGGCTACCGGCCCGACCGGGTCGCCCAGGCCATGGCGTCCCGGCGTACGGACCTCATAGGCATGATCGTGCCGGACGCGCGTCAGCCCTTCTTCGCGGAGATGACGCACGCCGTCGAACAGGCGGCGTCCGAGCGCGGAAAGATGGTCCTGGTCGGCAACTCCGACTACGTGGAGGAGCGCGAGACGCACTACCTCCGCGCCTTCCTCGGCATGCGGGTCTCCGGACTCATCCTCGTCAGCCACGGCCTGACCGACCAGGCCGCCGCCGAGATCGACGCGTGGGACGCCCGGGTGGTCCTGCTGCACGAGCGGCCCGAGGCCATCGACGACGTCGCGGTCGTCACCGACGACGTCGGCGGCGCGCAGCTCGCCACCCGCCACCTCCTCGAGCACGGCCACGAGTACGTGGCGTGTGTCGGCGGCACGGCGGAGACCCCGACCGTCGGAGACCCCGTCTCCGATCACGTCGAGGGCTGGCGGCGCGCGATGCGGGAGGCCGGACGGTCGGTCGAGGGCCGCCTCTTCGACGCCCCGTACAACCGCTACGACGCCTACCAGGTCGGCCTGGAGCTCCTCGCCCGCCCCGACCGGCCCACCGCGATCTTCTGCTCCACGGACGACCAGGCCATCGGCATCCTGCGGGCGGCGCGGGAGCTGCGCCTCGACGTGCCGGGCGAGCTGGCCGTCGCGGGATTCGACGACGTCAAGGAGGCGGGCCTGACGGATCCGCCGCTGACGACGGTGGCGTCGGACCGGCCCGCGATGGCCCGCGCCGCGGTGGATCTCGTCCTTGACGACGGCCTGCGGGTCGCCGGGTCACGGCGGGAGCGCCTGAAGCTGTTCCCGTCCCGGCTGGTCGTACGGCAGTCCTGCGGCTGCGCGTAACAGCGGCTGCGCGTAACACCGGGCCGCGCGGGACGGCACGCGCCTTTATATCGGGCATACGCACTTCTGCCGGGCTTCTCAGGACGTACTCAGGCAGCTCTCATGAACGCCCGACAGCCTCATAGTCATGACCGAGAGCTTCCGCCACAGCGGCGAGTACCCCCAGCAGCAGTCGGCAGCGCCTGTGCACCACGGCGGTACGCAGGGCGCGCACCCGCACGGCGCGTACCCGCCCCCGCCCGCTCACGCGCCGGAGGCCCCGCAGGCGCCCGCCCCGCGGCGCCGTCGCGTCAAGGGTCCCGCGGCCCTGCTCACCGCCGTCGCCATCGCGGCGGCCGCGGTGGGCGGTGGCACCGCGTACGCCGTGCAGACGCTCACCGACAAGGACGGCGGCTCCTCCGCCACCAGTACGAACGTCGTGCCGACGAGCAAGAAGGGCACCGTCGCCGGGGTCGCCGAGGCGGTCAGTCCCAGCATCGTCGAGATCAGCGCGTCGACCGCGCAGGGCAAGTCGACCGGCTCCGGCGTGATCACCAAGAGCGACGGCGAGATCGTCACCAACAACCACGTCATCGCAGGCGCCTCGTCGATCAAGGTGCGGACGAGCGACGGCAAGACGTACGCGGCCGACGTGGTCGGCACCGACAGCAAGAAGGACCTCGCGCTCATCCAGCTGAAGAACGCCGCGGGCCTGAAGCCCGCGACCCTCGGCAACTCCGACAACGTCAAGGTCGGCGACGAGGTCGTCGCCATCGGCTCGCCCGAGGGCCTGACCGGCACCGTCACCAGCGGCATCGTCTCCGCGCTCGACCGCGACGTCACGGTGGCCACGGGCGACGGCCAGGAGCCGCAGCAGAACCCGCGGGACGGCTGGCCCTTCGAGTTCGACGGGCGGCAGTTCAACGGCGACACCGGCTCGTCGAAGACCACGTACAAGGCGCTCCAGACCGACGCGTCGCTCAACCCCGGCAACTCCGGCGGCGCCCTCATCGACATGAACGGCAACATCATCGGCATCAACTCCGCGATGTACACGCCCAGTTCGTCGCAGGGGCAGAGCAGCGCCGAGACCGCGTCCGGCAGTGTCGGCCTCGGCTTCGCCATCCCGGTCGACACGGTCAAGGACGACCTCGGCAAGCTGCGGTCCGGCTCGACGACCTGATCTCCCGCAGTCGTACGCCCGGCCGCGCGCCGCACGTCCCTGGCCCGCGTGCGAGGCTGATACCGGCCCAGTCCGTCCCGTACCCGAGGAAGTCCGAAGCCCATGAGCCCCGCCGAAGGCGACCGCACCGGTGACCGCGAGCAGCAGCGCATCCTGATCGTGGACGACGAACCCGCCGTGCGCGAGGCGCTGCGGCGCAGCCTCGCCTTCGAGGGGTACGGCACGGAGGTCGCCGTCGACGGCGCGGACGCGCTCGACAAGGCCGCCGCGTACCGCCCCGACCTGGTCGTACTCGACATCCAGATGCCCCGCATGGACGGCCTCACCGCCGCGCGCAGGCTCCGCGCCACCGGGTCGACGACGCCGATCCTGATGCTGACCGCGCGCGACACGGTCGGCGACCGCGTCACCGGTCTCGACGCGGGCGCCGATGACTACCTGGTCAAGCCCTTCGAGCTGGACGAGCTCTTCGCCCGCATCCGGGCGCTGCTGCGCCGCAGTTCGTACGCCCCGGCCGGGCAGGCCGCCGACGGCGACATCCTCGCCTTCGCCGATCTGCGGATGGACCTGGCGACGCGCGAGGTCACGCGGGGCGAGCGGACCGTGGAGCTGACCCGCACCGAGTTCACCCTCCTGGAGATGTTCCTCGCGCATCCGCGCCAGGTCCTCACCCGTGAGCAGATCCTCAAGGCGGTGTGGGGCTTCGACTTCGAGCCGTCGTCCAACTCCCTCGACGTGTACGTCATGTACCTGCGGCGCAAGACGGAGGCGGGCGGCGAACCGCGCCTGGTGCACACGGTGCGGGGCGTGGGGTACGTGCTGCGGGGCGGGGAGTGAACGGGCTGGTGCGGGGGTTCCGCGGGCTGCCATTGCGCTCGCGGCTCGCGCTGCTTGTCACCGCAGCGGTGACCCTCGCGGTCGCGGCGGCCGCGGTGACGTGCTGGTTCGTGGTGCGCAACGCGCTGATGGACTCGCTGGACAGCGCGCTGAGCAGCAACCGGCCCCAGCCCGGCGAGGTGACGCAACGGATCGACATCGACGCGGTGGCGGGCAACGCGAAGTGCCTGCGTGAGATTCCCGGCCGCGACAATCCCGACCTGTTCAAGCAGACCATCCAGGTCGTGGCCAAGAACGGCACGAGCTGCGTGGTCCTGGGCCGCCAGGAGATCGCTGTCGGCAGCGAGGACACCGCGGTGGCCGAGCGTGAGGAGTCCGCGAACTATCACAACGCCACCGCGTCCAACGGCGAGAAGTACCGCGTCTACACCTACCCGCTGGAGGAGTACCCCCAGCTCTCGCTCGCCGTCTCCGTGGCCCGCCCCCTCAGCGAGGTGGACGACACCCTCGACGACCTCGCCCTGATCCTCCTCTTCGTGGCCGGGATCGGCGTCGTGGGCGCGGGCGCCGCGGGCCTCTGGGTGGCCCGCACCGGCCTGCGCCCGGTCGACCAGCTCACCGCAGCCGTGGAACACGTCGCCCGCACCGAGGACTTGACCCTCCGGATCCCCGTCGAGGGCGACGACGAGATCGCCCGCCTGTCGGAGTCCTTCAACTCCATGGCCGCCGCGCTCGCCTCCTCGCGCGACCTCCAGCAGCAGCTGATCGCCGACGCGGGCCACGAACTCCGCACCCCGCTCACCTCGCTGCGCACCAACATCGAACTCCTCGCCCGCAGCGAGGAGACGGGCCGGGCCATCCCGCCCGACGACCGCAAGGCGCTGCTCACCTCGGTCACCGCGCAGATGAGTGAACTGGCGGCGCTCATCGGCGACCTCCAGGAGCTCTCCCGGCCCGACGCCGCGGCCAGTGGCGGCAAGGTGCAGGTGGTCGCCCTGCACGAGATCACCAGGACGGCCATCGAGCGGGCCCGGCTGCGCGGCCCCGAGCTGACGATCACGGCGGAGCTCGCGCCCTGGTACGTACGCGCGGAACCGCCCGCCCTGGAGCGGGCCGTCGTCAACGTCCTGGACAACGCGGTGAAGTTCAGCCCGCCCCGCGGCACGGTGGAGGTCACCCTCGACCGCGGCCATCTGCGGGTGCGTGACCACGGGCCGGGCATTTCCGCGGACGAACTGCCGCACGTCTTCGACCGGTTCTGGCGCTCACCGGGCGCACGCTCCCTGCCGGGCTCGGGCCTCGGCCTGTCCATCGTGGCGCGCACGGTGCAGCAGTGCGGCGGCGAGGTGGCGCTGCGGGCGGCGGACGGGGGCGGCACGGAGGCTTCGGTGCGGCTGCCGGGGGCGCCGACTCCGCCCCCTTCGGAGGCGACGGCCTCCTGAATCCCGCGACCGGCGCCACGGCCCGCCGGGGCGACTAGGGCCTGTCTTAGACAGGCTCTAGTCGCCGATCCCGATCCCGGCCCCCGCTATCCGCACCCGGATGCCCTCCTTCTCCACCTTCACGTCCTGGAGCGCCATCGTGCCGGTGCCCGGCAGTTTCGGCAGCTGGAAGGCGAGGGTGAGGCGGTCGGCGAGGACGGGGCGGGTGAGGCCCGCGAGGCCCTTGAGGAGGGCGGGGTCGAGGCCGAGCTTCTTGAGGAGCTCGGGGTGGCCCATCGCGACGTCGATGAGGTTGAGGCCCATCACGTCGTTCACGAACTTCGGTGATCCGGTGAGTTCGTTGAGTTTGGCGTCGCTCTTCAGGGCCCCGCGCACCACGTCGTCCGGGACGCCGAGGCGCTTGACGATCGCCGGGACGGAGAGCAGCGCCTTCGCCTTCGACGTCTCCTCGGCCACGCGGTCGGCGGACTCCTTCGACAGGTGCAGGCCCTCCGTCTCGCGCGTGCCAGGACGGTAGGTCGCGAGGTCGCCGAGTTGCAGGCGCATGCCGCCGATGTCGGTGGAGACGCCGCGGTCGCCGTTGCGCTGGATGCGGGCGTCGGCGCGGACCTTCAGGTCGTGGCCCGCGACGGGCAGCGTGCCGCGGGCGAGCACCTCGTCGTGGCCGCGGCCGGTGAACGTGACCTGGGAGGCGCCCAGTTCGCGGTTGAGGTCGTCGAAGGAGAGCAGGACCTCGCCCTTCATCTCGCCGATGCGGACGCCCGTGATCGAGGTCGGCCCGTCGCCTTCGATGGTCACGTCCGTGGCGGTCGCGGAGACCTTGGCGAGGGAGATCCGGTCGGCGGCGACGTCCGGGACGGTGACCTTGACCTTGTCCACGCGCTTGTCGAGTACCTGGGTGAGGAAGGGAAACCCCTCGATGTCGACCTCGGGTGCCGCGCTCAGGTGCATCTGGTCCTTGAGCTTCTCCGCGGCCTCGTGCTCGGCGTAGAGGAGGGCCCAGCGGTCGCCGAGTGCGAGGAACGCGGTGGCGACGAGGACGGCGACCAGGGCCTTCGCGGCGAGCGGCAGGCCAGCGAACCGGGTGCGGCGCCGACCGCGGCCACGGGCGCGCCGGCTGCCGCGGCGGTGGTTGGGCGGCGTCCAGGGGGTCTCGGCGTCCTTCGCGTCCTTCTCGTCGTGGAGGAACTCCTCCAGCGGGTTCGGCGCGAGCGCGGCCAGCTCGTCGTACGGGTTGGCGTACTTGGCGGCGGGCAGTTCGGCGGTGTCGTCCGGCTGATCGTTACGGTCGTCGAGCGGGGCATCCGAGGGACGCGGGGCCATGCGGTGGGGGGAACGCATCAAGTGATCTCACCATACGTTCACACCCCACCCCAAGCCTTACACCCGGTAACACCCGGTATCGGCCGGTTCCCGTTAACGCGCTGTTTTCAAGCTCACGTCACTTCCGGGCCACCGGCCGGAAACCGGCGTGACGTCCGTTACCACCGGCCTGCCCCGCGCCTACTTGACGACCGTGATCCGGTCGGCCTTCGGCGGTGCGATCGGCTTGTCCGCCGAGGAGTTGGCGCTCATGTAGTCGCTCAACGCCTTCAGGTCGTCGCTGCCGACGAGCGGCTTCGTGCCCTTGCCGAGCTCGGCGAAACCGTCGCCGCCGCCCGCGAGGAAGGAGTTCATCGCGACGCGGTAGGTGGCCGCCGGGTCGATCGCCTTGCCGTTCAGCCTGATCGAGTCGGCGACGACCCGGTCCGCGCCCGACTTGGTCATGTCCAGCGTGTACGTCAGCCCTTCGGAGACCTGAAGGATCTTCGGCGAGGCCTCGTTGCTGCCGCTGACCTGCTGCTTCAGGCCGGCGACGAGTTGCGCGCCGGTCAGGTCGACCAGATTGACGGTGTTGCTGAACGGCTGCACGGTGAACGCCTCGCCGTAGGTGACGACGCCGTCACCCTCGGCGCCGCTCGCCTTGAAGACGATGTCGGAGCGGATGCCGCCCGGGTTCATCAGCGCGAGATCGGCCTCGGGGTCGAGGGACTTGGCGTGCGCGAGCTGCGCGTCGGAGATGAGGTCGCCGAGCGGGGACTCGGGGACGCCCGCGCCGCGGCCGGGGATGTCCGCCGAGATGTAGCCGACGGGCCTGTTGGCGACGGGCGCGGCGAGCTTGTCCCAGCGCCCGATGAGCGAGGTCATGTCGGGGGCCTTGGCCTGCTCCCGGCTGACGACGTGGTTCGCCGACTTCACGCTGGTGCGGACGATGTCCTTGGTCCTGCGGTCGTACGTGAGCGTCGTGTCCGTGTAGAGCTTCCCGAAGGACGACGCGGAGGTCACCATGCGCGGGTTGCCGGCCGGGTCCGGGATCGTACAGACGTACGCGTTGTGCGTGTGGCCGGTGACGAGGGCGTCGACCTTGGGCGTGATGCCCTTGGCGATGGTGGTGATCGGGCCCGAGATGCCGTCGCCCGCGCCCGGGGAGTCGCAGTCGTAGTTGTACGTCTGGCTCTTCGGCACGCCGCCCTCGTGGATGAGGGTGACGATGGACTTCACGCCCTGCTTGTCGAGGATCTTCGCGTACTTGTTGACGGTCTCGATCTCGTCGTGGAACTTCAGCCCCTTGACGCCGTCGGCGGAGACGATGTCCGGGGTGCCTTCGAGGGTGACGCCGATGAAGCCGACCTTCACGCCCTTGTGCTTCCACACCCAGTACGGCTTGAGGACCGGCTTGCCCGTCCTCTCGCTCGTGACGTTCGCGGCGAGGTAGGGGTAGTCGGCGCCCTCGAACTTCTTGCCCTTGCCGTGCTTGTCCTTCTCGAAGCAGCCGTCCTTGGGGTGGCAGCCACCGTTCTGCATGCGGGCCAGTTCGGCGGCGCCCTCGTCGAACTCGTGGTTGCCGACGCTGGTGACGTCCAGGTCGAGCTTGTTCATCGCCTCGACGGTCGGCTCGTCGTGGAAGAGCCCGGAGAGCAGCGGGCTGGCCCCGATGAGGTCGCCCGCGGCGGCGGTGACGCTGTAGGGATGGCCCTTGCGCGCGGTCCGCAGCGACGTGGCGAGGTACTCGGCGCCGCCCGCGTCGATCTTCTTCTCGGTCCCGTCGGCCTGCTTCTCCGTGACCTGCCCGGAGGAGCCCGCGGGCGGCTGCAGATTGCCGTGGAAGTCGTTGAAGGACAGCAACTGCACGTCGACCGTGCGGCTCTTGCCGCCCCTTCCGCCGTCCCCGTGGTCCTGCCCGGCCCCGGCGGGCAGCGCTGCCGCCATCGCGCCGACCGTGGCGAGCCCTGCCGCCACGGCGAGGACGTGGGTGGCACGGCGCCTGGGCCTTCGGTGTTTCGCTATGGCGGACACGTGTTCCCCCGGGATGGTGTGAGAAGAATGGGACCGTCGGCAGCCTAGAGTCAACGCGCGTAGCGGAACAGAGGGTTGCCGGTTACATCCTGGTGTCGGGGCACGGACCGGCGGGAGGACGTCGTTCCGGGGGGTGACGGGGATGACCGGTGGCGGGCTTCCGGCATGGTTCCGCCCGGGGGCGCCCCGCCGCAACCCGTACGCTCGACTCATGACTGACGACCGGCCCGCCGAGGCACCCGCGCCCCTCCGGAAGATCGACACCCTCGACGCGCTCTCCCCCGCGCAGGCCGACGCCGTGCTCGGCCTGCTCGCCGAGGCCGCCCGCACGGACGGCCAGCAGGCGGTCTCCGAGCAGGGGCGGCTGCAGCTCAGGGGCGGCGCACGCGACGGCGTCCGGCATCTGCTGCTCGGCGTGGGCGACGACCTCGTCGGATACGCGCAGCTGGAGGACACCGACCCGGTGGAGGCGCCCGCCGCCGAGCTCGTCGTGCACCCCGGGCGGCGCGGACACGGGCACGGCAGGGCGCTCGGCGCGGCACTGCTCGCCGAGTCGGGGCGGCGCCTGCGCGTCTGGGCGCACGGCGGGCACTCCGCCGCCCGGCACCTGGCGCAGGTCCTCGGCCTCGCGCTCTTCCGCGAACTGCGGCAGATGCGGCGCCCGTTGACCGACCTCGACCTGCCCGACCCGGTCCTCCCCGAGGGCGTGACCATTCGTGCCTTCGTGCCGGGGCAGGACGACGCGGCCTGGCTCGCGGTGAACGCCGAGGCCTTCGCGCACCACCCCGAGCAGGGCTCCCTCACCCAGCGCGACCTGGACGACCGCAAGGCCGAGCCGTGGTTCGACCCGGCGGGCTTCTTCCTCGCCGAGCGCGAGAGCGACGGCGAACTGATCGGCTTCCACTGGACCAAGGTCCACGAGCAGGAACGTCTCGGCGAGGTGTACGTGGTCGGCGTGCGGCCCGGCGCGCAGGGCGGCGGCCTCGGCAAGGCGCTGACCACGACGGGGCTGCGCCACCTCGCGCGGGCCGGCCTGCCGACCGCGATGCTCTACGTCGACGCGGACAACAAGGCCGCCGTGAATGTCTACGAACGGCTCGGCTTCGTCACGCACGAGACGGATCTGATGTACCGCACGGAGTCCTGACCGGCGGATTCACTCGCGTAACCGGTCACCTAACTAGTCACGTAACCGGTCAGTCGAGGGGCGGCGTCACTTGACGCCGCCCCTCTTTTCCACCACCCTTTCACTACTCAATTAGTGAAAGGGTGGTGGAAGGCAGTGGTCGAGTACCGGATCGACCGGCGCAGCGGCGTCGCCACCTATCTCCAGATCGTCCAGCAGACCCGGCAGGCCCTGCGCCTCGGCCTGCTGGAGCCCGGCGACAAGCTGCCCACGGCCCGCGAGGTGGTCGAGGCCACCGCCATCAACCCGAACACCGTGCTGAAGGCCTACCGCGAGCTGGAGCGGGAGGGCCTGGTCGAGGCGCGGCGCGGCCTCGGCACCTTCGTGCGCCGGACATTGGGCAGCGCACCGGCCGACTCGCCGCTGCGGGGGGAGCTCGCCGAGTGGGCCGCGCGGGCGCACCGGGCGGGTCTGGAGAGGGACGACGTGGCGGCGCTGTTCACGGCCGTACTGGAAGAGCAGTTCGGCGAACGGCAGAGCCGAGTTCAGGAACACGAGGGGGACCCCGCATGACCGACACCGCCATAGCGGCGACCGCACTGACCAAACGCTTCGGGCGGGGCCGATACGCCCTGCGGGACTGCACGTTCCGCCTGCCCGCCGGCCGCGTCTGCGCGCTCGTCGGCCCGAACGGCGCGGGCAAGTCGACCCTGCTCACCCTCGCGGCGGGCCTCGACCGCCCCACCGAGGGCACGATCAGCGTCCTGGGCACGGGCCCCGCGAAGGCGCGGGAGCGCATCGCGTACGTCGCCCAGGACAAGCCGCTCCATCCGCAGCTGACCATCGCGGACACCCTGTGGCTCGGCGCCGAACTGAACGCCCACATCTGGGACATGGAGGCCGCCGAACGCATCGTGAGTGTCGGCGGTCTCGACCGCACCACCCGCGTCCGTACCCTCTCCGGCGGCCAGCGCACCCGCGTCGCCCTCGCCCTCGCCCTCGGCAAGCGCGCCGAACTCCTGCTCCTCGACGAGCCGATGGCCGACCTCGACCCGCTCGCCAGGCACCAGCTCATGGGCACCCTGATGGCGGAGGCCGCCGAGCACGGTACGACGGTGGTCATGTCCTCGCACATCGTGAGCGAACTGGCGGACGCCTGCGACTACTTGCTCCTCGTGTCCGACGGCGGCATCCGGCTCGCCGGTGGCATCGACGACCTGATCGGCGCGCACCGCCTGGTCACGGGCCGCGGCCCGGCCGACCTTCTCCACCCGCACACCGTCGTCGAGTCCCGCGCCGCGGGGCGCGGCCTGACCGCGCTGATCCGCACCGAGGGCCCGGTCCCCGACGGGTGGGACGTCGAAGAACCTTCCCTGGAGGAACTGTTGCTGGCCCACCTGCGCGCACCACAGGCGCCGCCGCTCCTCTCCCCCGGCAGCACGCCCCGGGAGCACGGTGCGCGGGATCTGGGGGTGTCCGCGTGACCGCGACGACGACCGTGCCCGCCGAGCGGCAGGGCCGCCGTGCCGCCTTCGCCCTCCCGGGCCCGTACCGCGCGGTGCTGCGCCAGCACCGCACGGCCCTGTGGATCCTGTTCGGCCTGTTCGCGCTCGGCGCCGCCGCACTGGCCGCCGACCGGCTGTGGGTGGGCCACGCGGCCGACGTCTTCGCGGCGACGGACTGCGTCATCAGCAAGACCACGCCGGACTGCGGCGGCCCGGTTCGCGGCTACCTCGACGCCGAGCTCCAGTTCGGCAGGAACCTCGACTACGCGGGCATGGCCATGCTCGGCCTGCCCTGCCTGATCGGGGCGTTCGTGGCGGGCCCGATCGTCGCGCGGGACCTGGAGTCGGGCACGTACAAATGGGCGTGGACGCAGTCGGTCACCCCGGCCCGCTGGCTCGGCGCCCGGCTTGCCGTGTGTGCCGGGCTCATGGTGAGCGGAGTGGTCCTGTTCACCGCGGTCCAGCGCTGGGCGTGGTCCACCGGTCCCGAGCTGGAGTACGTCCGGGGGGCCTGGTACGAGCGGGCCATGTACGGCTCCCTGGGCACGGTCGGCATCGGGTACGCCCTGCTCGGCCTCGCCATCGGCGCCCTCACCGGGCTCCTGGTGCGCCGCGTGCTGCCCGCGATGGCGGTCGCCACGGCCGTCACCTTGGGCGTGATCGTCCTGCTGCCGCTGGCCCGCCCCCACCTGTGGGCCAGCGAGACGGCGACCTGGGCCCGCACGTATTCCGGGGCCACCACGCCCAACTTCGGGCTCCCACTGGAACACGGCATGCTCAGAGTCGACGGAGAACGGCTCCCGGACTCGCTGTGCTGGAGCCCGGACCCGGAAAGGTGCTACGACGAACACCAAGTCACCGGCTGGTACTCCGACTTCCACCCCTCGTCGCACTTCTGGCCCCTCCAGCTCGTGGAGACCGGCATCCTGCTGGCCCTGGCCGCCGCCGTCACCTACGCGGCATTCCGCCTCCTGCGCCGCCGCGCGGCCTGAACCGTACGGTCACCGAAGGCCCCCGCGCCGTGGACGCCCGGGGGCCTTCGGCCGATGTCCCGCACGTCATGTCGCCGTAACCGCTCATTCAGACAGGCTTGCGACGCTCGCTCAATGCAGCCCGCCGAGCCCGACCCGTCCCCGGAGAACGGGAGCGCTTCCCAGGCAAACGGGAAGCTCCACCTCGCTCCCGCGCTCTCCGACGCGCCCATCGTCGTGCCCGGGCGGAAGAATGGCCGTATGAGCCAGCAGAACACGCAGGGACTTGTCCAGCACGCCCAGCCTTCCGTGGGTTCCATCGCCGCGCACCGCCCGGCCACCATCGCCGCCACCGTCTCCGACCTCGACCCCGACATCGACGCCGACCTCGACGCGTACGACGAGGACGCCGCGGTCGGGCACGACGGCGCCGAGCTGCCGCAGGGCCGTTTCCTGGACCGGGAGCGCAGCTGGCTCGCCTTCAACGAGCGGGTGCTCGAACTCGCCGAGGACCCGCAGACCCCGCTGCTCGAACGGGCGAACTTCCTGGCGATCTTCGCCTCGAACCTCGACGAGTTCTTCATGGTCCGCGTCGCGGGGCTCAAGCGCCGCATCGCGACCGGCGTCGCCACCCGATCGGCCTCGGGGCTCCAGCCCCGCGAGGTCCTCGAACTCATCTGGAACCGCTCCCGCGAGCTCATGGCCCGGCACGCCGCCTGCTACCAGGACGACGTCGCGCCCGGCCTCGCCGACGAGGGCATCCACCTGGTGCGCTGGCACGAGCTGACCGAGAAGGAGCAGTCCCGGCTCTTCACGCTCTTCCGGCAGCAGATCTTCCCCGTCCTGACCCCGCTGGCCGTGGACCCCGCGCACCCCTTCCCGTACATCTCGGGGCTCTCCCTGAACCTCGCCGTGGTGGTCCGCAACCCGGTCTCCGGACACCAGCACTTCGCTCGCGTGAAGGTTCCTCCGCTGCTCTCGCGGTTCCTTGAGGCGTCCCCGCAGCGCTACGTCCCCATAGAGGACGTCATCGCCGCGCCCGCGCACCTCCAGGAGCTCTTCCCCGGCATGGAGATCCAGGAGCACCACATGTTCCGGCTCACCAGGAACGAGGATCTCGAGGTCGAGGAGGACGACGCGGAGAACCTGCTCCAGGCCCTGGAGAAGGAGCTCATGCGGCGCCGCTTCGGGCCGCCGGTGCGTCTGGAGGTCGAGGAGTCCATCGCCCCGAACGTGCTCAGCCTGCTGGTGCGCGAGCTGAAGATCAGCGAGGCCGAGGTGTACCCGCTGCCCGGCCCACTCGACCTCACCGGCCTCTTCAGCATCGCCAAGCTGGACCGGCCCGAGCTGAAGTACCCCAAGTTCGTGGCGGGCACCCACCGCGACCTCGCCGAGGTCGAGTCGGCGTCCGCGCCCGACATCTTCGCCGCCCTTCGCGAACGCGACGTACTCCTGCATCACCCGTACGACTCGTTCTCGACGTCCGTGCAGGCGTTCCTTGAGCAGGCCGCGTCCGACCCGGACGTGCTCGCCATCAAGCAGACGCTGTACCGCACCTCGGGCGACTCCCCGATAGTCGACGCGCTCATCGACGCCGCCGAGTCCGGCAAGCAGGTCCTCGTCCTCGTCGAGATCAAGGCGCGCTTCGACGAGCAGGCCAACATCAAGTGGGCCCGCAAGCTGGAGGAGGCCGGCTGCCACGTGGTCTACGGCATCGTCGGCCTGAAGACCCACTGCAAGCTCTCCCTCGTCGTGCGCCAGGAGGGCGAGACCCTCATCCGCTACTCGCACGTGGGCACCGGCAACTACCACCCCAAGACCGCCCGCCTCTACGAGGACCTGGGCCTGCTCACCTCCAACGCGGAGGTCGGCGCGGACCTCTCCGACCTCTTCAACCGGCTCTCCGGCTACTCGCGCCGCGAGACCTACCGCCGGCTGCTCGTAGCCCCCAAGTCCCTGCGCGACGGTCTCGTCTCCCGCATCGAGAAGGAGATCCAGCACCACAGGGCGGGCCGCCCCGCCCACGTCCGCATCAAGGTCAACTCGATGGTCGACGAGGCCATCGTGGACGCGCTGTACCGCGCGTCGCAGGCGGGCGTGGAGGTGGACGTGTGGGTGCGCGGCATCTGCGCGGTGCGCCCCGGCGTCGAGGGGCTCTCGGAGAACATCCGCGTACGCTCCGTCCTCGGCCGCTTCCTCGAGCACTCCCGCGTCTTCGCCTTCGGCAACGGCGGCGAACCGGAGGTGTGGATCGGCAGCGCCGACATGATGCACCGCAATCTCGACCGCCGTATCGAGGCGCTGGTCAGGGTCCAGGACCCGGCGCACCGGACGGCCCTCAGCCGGCTCCTGGAGACCGGCATGTCGGACACCACCGCCTCCTGGCACCTGGGCGCGGACGGCAACTGGACCCGCCACGCGGCGGACCCGGAAGGCCAGCCCCTGCGGAACGTACAGGAGATGCTCATAGACGCCCGGAGGCGCCGGCGTGGCACAGCAACACCGTGAGATGACGACGGACACCGATACGCGGCCGGGGCCGGGACAGGGGCCCGCGGGCGATGCCCTGACGGCCTACCTCCAGGACCGGGCGACGGACTTCCTCCGCTCGCTGCGGCTGCACCGCGAGGCCTCGACGGACGCGCAGGGTGCCGAGGAGGCCCTGGAGGCGGCCCGCTCGCTGCGGCGCGCGGCCCGCCGCATCGGCGGCACGCTGCACACGTTCCGGCCGCTCCTGGACGCGGAGTGGTCCGCCTCGCTCCGCCCCGAACTGGCCTGGCTCTCGGGCACGTTGGCCCAGGAACACGCCTACGCGACGCGCCTCGAGCGCCTCCTTGAGGCGCTGCACCGGCTGTCGGGGGTGCCGGAGGCGCCGCTGCCCGCGACCGCACCGCGTGCGGCGGCCGTCGCCGCCGTGTCCGCAGGCCCCGGCACCCCCGCGGGCAGGCGTTCCGCCGGAAGTCCGTCCCGGCCGGCGGGGCACTGGGGGAGGAACGGCTGGGCGCAGCCCCAGTCGCCGTCGCAGCCGCAGAATGCGGTGCCGGGGTCGCGTGACGAGAGCGCCGCCCCGCGCGGCCTCGCGGTGGGCGCGGCCAAGGCCGCGGCTCTCCTCGAACGGCAGCTGACCCTCGCCCGGACGCGGGCCCACTCCACCGCCCTCCAGGCCCTCGGCTCCTCCCGCTTCCACGCCGTCGCGGACCACGTGGCCGTGCTGGCCAGCGAGGTCCCGTTCAGCGGCGCCACGGACGACCTGGAGCGCCTGGCCGCCGCGGCCGGGGCGAACCTCGCCGAAGCGGTCGCCGTGCTCCCCCTCGGCCAGGCGGGCCACCCCTACAACGCGGGCGCGCTCGTCCACGGCCTCGCGGCCGACGCGGCCCCCGACGCGCAGGACGCCCCCTGGCTGAAGGTCCGCTCGCTGCTGCGCCTGCACCGGTACGCCCAGGAGGTCGTCCTCGGCCACGCGTCCCCGGAGCCCCGCCTCGCGGACGCCGGACACGCCCTGAACGTCCACCGCGAGGCGGCCTCAGCGGCGGCCGCGGCGGCGCACGCGGCCCGCACCCCGCGCATCGCCCCGGCCACCGCTTACGCCCTGGGTGTGCTCCACGCCGATCAGCGCCACGATGTGGAGGCGGCACGTTTCGCCTTCCAGCAGGCGTGGCTGCGCGAGGAGGTGCGGGCCCAGTGACGTACGACGCGCGGGAACGGACCGTGCTGGCGGCGGGCTGCGTCCTGTGGCGCCCGGCGCCCGCCGACGACGGTGGCGGCGGCATCGAGATCGCCCTGGTCCACCGCCCCAAGTGGTCCGACTGGTCCCACCCCAAGGGCAAGCTCAAACGTGCGGAATCGGCCGCCGACGCGGCCGTACGGGAAGTCCTTGAAGAGACCGGCATGCGGTGCGAGCTCGGCACGGAGCTGTCCACGGCCCGTTACCGGGACGCCCAGGGGAACCCCAAGGAGGTGCGCTACTGGGCCGCGGAGGCGGTCGGCGGCACCTTCGTGCCCAACTCCGAGGTCTCGCACCTGCGGTGGCTCTCCCCGGAGGCGGCCCGCCGGCAGCTGACCCGCCCGCGCGACGCGGACCTGGTCAGCGAGCTGCTCGCCGTGCTGCACCCGTAAAGCAACTTACCTCCCTCACTCGGCGCACGCGAGCCACTACTTTTCGTAGCGAAACACCTAACCAGGCCGACCGCCGAGGTTCACCCGCCGTTCACTCGTGCCCATCGGCCGCTTCACTTGCCCTGCCTAATTTCGGCCTTACAACACGACGCAAGTCATCGCACGCCGCCAGCAAAGGGTCGGCGGCTCCCGGAAGGAAGACCCGAAGTGAAGCTTCAGCGCAAGAACCGGCTCCGCGCCCTCTCCCTCGGCGCCCTCGCCGTCTCCGGCGCCCTGGCCCTCACGGCGTGCGGCTCCGACGACACGAGCGAGGGTGGCGGCGGCAAGGAGACCAACGCCAACGCCAACATCAAGTGCGAGGACGCCAAGGGCCGGCTCGCGGCCTCCGGCTCGTCCGCGCAGAAGAACGCGATCGACGCCTGGCGGAAGGTCTACACGACCAACTGCAAGGACGTGCAGCTGAACTACAACCCGACGGGCTCGGGCGCCGGTATCACCGCGTTCACCCAGGGCCAGACCGCGTTCGCCGGTTCCGACTCGGCGCTGAAGCCCGAGGAGATCGAGAAGTCGAAGAAGGTCTGCACGGGCAGCCAGGCCATCGACCTGCCCATGGTGGGCGGCCCGATCGCCATCGGCTACAACGTCCCCGGCGTCGACAGCCTGACCCTGGACGCCAAGACCCTGGCCGACATCTTCAACGACAAGATCAAGAGCTGGGACGACAAGGCGATCGCGAAGCTCAACCCCGACGCCAAGCTCCCCAAGACCAAGATCCAGGCCTTCCACCGCTCCGACGAGTCCGGCACCACGGACAACTTCACCAAGTACCTGAAGGGCGCCGCCCCCAGCGCCTGGCCCTACGAGCCGGGCAAGTCGTGGGAGCCCAAGGGCGGCCAGTCCGCGAACGGCTCCGCCGGTGTCTCGGGCCAGGTCAAGCAGACCCCGGGCGCCATCTCGTACTTCGAGCTCTCCTACGCCGGTGAGGGCGTCAAGACCGTCGACGTGAAGACGGGCGCCAAGGAGCCGGTCAAGGCCACCGTCGAGAACGCCTCCAAGGCGATCGCCGAGGCGAAGATCAAGGGCAAGGGCAAGGACCTCGCCCTCGACCTGAACTACAAGCCGACCGCCGAGGGCGCCTACCCGATCACCCTGGTGACGTACGAGGTCGTCTGCGAGAAGGGCAACAAGGCGGAGACGCTCGCCGCCACCAAGTCCTTCCTGACCTACATCGCCAGCGAGGACGGCCAGAACGTCCTCAAGGAGAACGACTACGCGCCGATCCCGGCCGAGATCATCACCAAGGTCCGCTCCACCGTCGCGAGCCTGAGCTAGCTGAACCGAGTGCGGCCGGCCCCGCCACGCCAGACACCCTCTGGGGCCGGGCCGGCCGCACCGTCCGGTGCACCGCCGCCACGGAGCGCCTGCGTCACGCACGGCAGCTCCGCAGACCGGAGAACCCCATGGACATACCCAGCAACACGACCGCACCTCCACCCGTCGACGACGTCAGGCCGACGGCCCCGGTGAGCAAGGCGGCCGCCCGCGGCGCCACCCGCCCCGGCGACCGGATCTTCCTCGGCCTCTCCCGCGGCTCCGGGATAGCACTCCTGGTGATCATGGGCGCGATAGCCGCGTTCCTCACCTACCGCACGGCCCTCGCCCTCTCCGACAACACGGGCAACTTCCTCACCACCTTCGAATGGGACCCGGCCGGTTCCTCCACCGGCGGCAAGCCGTACTTCGGCATCGCCGTCCTGGTCTTCGGCACCGTGGTGAGCTCGGTGATCGCCCTCCTGATCGCGGTCCCCGTCGCCATCGGCATCGCGCTCTTCATCTCGCACTACGCGCCGCGCAAGCTGGCGGGCCCCATCGCGTACGTGATCGACCTGCTGGCCGCCGTGCCCTCGATCGTGTACGGCCTGTGGGGCGCCCTCGTGGTCGCCCCCAACCTCACCGGCCTCTACAGCTGGCTCGACGACTACCTCGGCTGGACCGGCGTCTTCGAGTACCAGGGCGGCGCCCCGCGCTCCCTGATGACCGTCGGAATCCTCCTCGCGATCATGATCCTGCCGATCATCACCAACGTGAGCCGCGAAGTCTTCCTCCAGGTCCCGAAGATGCACGAGGAGGCCGCGCTGGCCCTCGGCGCCACGCGCTGGGAGGTCATCCGCATGTCGGTGCTGCCCTTCGCCCGCTCCGGCATCATCTCCGCCTCGATGCTGGGCCTCGGCCGCGCGCTCGGCGAGACGATCGCCGTCGCCACCGTGCTCTCCCCGACCTTCCTCATCAACGCGTCCGTGCTCGACTACGGCGGCGGCACCTTCGCACAGAACATCGCCAGCAAGTTCAACGAGGCCAGTGAGTACGGGCAGGACGCGCTCATCGCCTCCGGCCTGGTCCTGTTCCTCATCACGCTGCTGGTCAACGGCGCGGCCCGCCTGATCATCGCGCGCCGCAAGGAGTACTCGGGGGCCAACGCATGAGCACCACGACACCCACCCCGGCCGGGCCGTCCCCGAGCCTCGTCAAGCGGCCGAGCACGCTCCGGGCCGCCAGTCTCCCGCGCTGGTCCCCCGCGGCCGTCGCGCTCGGCTCGGCCGCCGTCGCGGTCGCCGTCGGCGCCGGGTTCGGCCTGGACAGCCGCGTCCAGTGGGGCCTGATAGCCGCCCTGCTCTTCATCGCCGGTTCGTACGTCCTCGCCGTCACCGTCGAGGGCACCAGGCAGGCCAAGGACCGCCTCGCCACCTCACTGGTCTGGGTCATGTTCCTGCTGGCCGTCGTCCCGCTGGCCTCGCTGATCTACGAGACCGTGCAGCGCGGCAGCAAGGTCTTCGACTTCTACTTCCTGAGCCACTCCATGGGAGTCGTCTCCGACGACGAGGTCGGCGGCGGTGTCTACCACGCGCTCATCGGCACCCTGGAGCAGGTGCTCCTGGCCTCCGTGATCGCCGTCCCGATCGGCCTGCTCACCGCGGTCTACCTCGTCGAGTACGGGCGCGGGAAGCTCTCCAAGGTCGTCACGTTCTTCGTGGACGTCATGACCGGCATTCCCTCGATCGTCGCCGGTCTCTTCGTCCTCAGCTTCTGGATCCTGATCCTCGGCTTCGACTTCTCCGGCTGGGCCGGCGCCATGGCGCTCGCCATCCTGATGATGCCGGTGGTCGTGCGCTCCACCGAGGAGATGCTCAAGCTCGTCCCGAACGAGCTGCGCGAGGCCTCGCTCGCCCTCGGCGTACCGAAGTGGCGCACCATCCTCAAGGTCGTCCTGCCCACCGCGATCGGCGGCATCACCACCGGCATCATGCTCTCGGTGGCCCGCATCGCCGGTGAGACGGCGCCGGTCCTGCTCCTGGTCTGGGTGAACCCCCTGATCAACACGAACCCCTTCGAGGGCTCGCAGGCGTCGCTGCCGCTGTACATCTACCAGCAGTACGCGGCGGGCAACGACGCGTCGTACGACCGCGCCTGGGCCGCGGCCCTCACGCTCATCGGCTTCATCATGATCCTCAACCTGGCGGCCCGCGGTGTAGCCCGCTGGAAGGCCCCGAAGACGGGCCGCTAGGCATCCGTCGGCAGGCTCCGCCGACGAAGGCCGTGTCAGCGCCCCTCTCGCACCAAAGACTTGAAAGAAGCAGTGATCCCCATGGCCAAGCGAATCGACGTTTCGGGCCTGACGGCCTACTACGGTTCCCACAAGGCGATCGACGACATCTCCATGACCGTGGAGCCCCGCTCCGTGACGGCCTTCATCGGCCCGTCCGGCTGCGGCAAGTCCACGTTCCTGCGCACCCTGAACCGCATGCACGAGGTCACCTCCGGGGGCCGCGTCGAGGGCAAGGTGCTCCTGGACGACGAGGACCTGTACGGCAGCGGCGTGGACCCGGTGGCGGTGCGCCGCACGGTCGGCATGGTCTTCCAGCGCCCGAACCCGTTCCCCACGATGTCGATCTTCGACAATGTCGCGGCGGGCCTGAAGCTCAACGGCTCGTACAAGAAGAGCGAACTGAACGACGTCGTCGAGAAGTCCCTCAAGGGTGCGAACCTCTGGAACGAGGTCAAGGACCGCCTCAACAAGCCGGGCTCCGGCCTCTCCGGCGGTCAGCAGCAGCGGCTGTGCATCGCGCGGGCGATCGCGGTCGAGCCCGACGTGCTCCTCATGGACGAGCCCTGCTCGGCCCTCGACCCGATCTCGACGCTCGCCATCGAGGACCTGATCGGCGAGCTCAAGGAGCGCTTCACGATCGTCATCGTGACGCACAACATGCAGCAGGCGGCCCGCGTCTCGGACCGCACCGCCTTCTTCAACCTCGCCGCCGTCGGCCAGCCCGGCAAGCTCGTCGAGATCGACGAGACGGAGCGGATCTTCTCCAACCCCTCGGTGCAGGCGACCGAGGACTACATCTCGGGCCGCTTCGGCTAGGCCGGCGCCCGGTGTGACTCCCCGCGGTGCTGCATGGCGGTGCCACCGCAGGGACAACAAGAAGGGCCCGCCCCTGGCTCCCGGGGGCGGGCCCTTCCGTGTCCCGTCAGGGGCGCGGGGAACTGCGCGACCAGCCACGACGGCCGCGCAGGCAGAGAGCTACAGGAAGGCGAGGTCGACGGCCCAGAAGCTGACCGCCGCGACCAGGGCCGCCGCAGGCATGGTGATGAACCAGCCCAGAATGATGTTCTTGGCCACGCCCCACCGCACCGCGTTGACCCGCTTCGTCGCGCCCACACCCATGATCGCGGACGTGATGACGTGCGTCGTCGAGATCGGCGCGTGGAACATGAACGCCGTGGTGAACATGATGCCCGCGCCGGTCGTCTCGGCGGCGAAGCCCTGCGGCGGGTCCAGCTCGATGATCTTGCGGCCGAGGGTACGCATGATGCGCCAGCCGCCCGCGTACGTACCGAGCGAGAGCATCAGCGCACAGGCGATCTTGACCCAGATCGGGATGGGCGCGTCCGCGCTCTGCACGTCGGAGATGACGAGCGCCATCACCACGATGCCCATCGTCTTCTGCGCGTCCTGAAGGCCGTGGCCCAGCGCCATACCGGCCGCCGACACCGTCTGCGCGATACGGAAGCCGCGCTTGGCCTTGTGCGGGTTGGACTTGCGGAACATCCACATGATCGCGCACATGACCAGGTAACCGGCGACGAGGCCGATCACCGGCGACAGGAACATCGGGATGACGATCTTGTCGACGACACCGGACCAGATGACCCCGATGCCGCCGGCGAGCGCCGCTCCGACCATGCCGCCGAACAGCGCGTGCGACGAGGAGGAGGGCAGCCCGAAGTACCAGGTGATGAGGTTCCACACGATGGCGCCGATGAGCGCCGCGAAGAGGATCCACATCCCCTTGTTGCCGTGCGGGGTCTCGATGATCCCCTCGCTGACGGTCTTGGCGACCCCGCTGCCCATGAAGGCACCGGCGAGGTTCATCACCGCGGCCATGGCGAGCGCCGCGCGGGGCGTCAGCGCACGGGTGGAGACGGAAGTGGCGATGGCGTTCGCGGAGTCGTGAAAGCCGTTCGTATAGGTAAATCCGAGCGCGACGCCGATGGTCACGATCAAGGCAAAGGTGTCCATGGCGGTGCCTCAGGACTCCTTGACCGCGATGGTCTCCACGGTGTTCGCCACGTGCTCGAAGGCGTCGGCGGCCTCCTCGAGGACGTCCACGATCTGCTTGAGCTTCAGCACCTCCATGGCGTCGTACTTGCCGTTGAAGAGCTGCGCGAGGAGCTTGCGGTGGATCTGGTCGGCCTGGTTCTCCAGGCGGTTGACCTCGATCCAGTACTCGGTGAGGTTGGCCATGGTCCGCAGGTTGGGCATGGCCTCCGCCGTGAGTTCGGCGGCCCGCGCGAGCACCTCGATCTGCTGCTCGACGCCCTTGGGAAGCTCTTCGACCTGGTAGAGGACGACCAGGTCGACGGCCTCCTCCATGAAGTCCATGATGTCGTCCAGGGACGACGCGAGGTTGTAGATGTCCTCGCGGTCGAACGGCGTGATGAAGGAGGAGTTCAGCTGGTGGAAGATCGCATGCGTGGCGTCGTCTCCCGCGTGTTCCGCGGCCCGCATACGCTCTGCGATCTCGGCCCGTGCGGAAGAGTCCGCTCCGAGCAGTTCCATGAGGAGCTTCGAGCCCGTGACGATGTTGTCCGCGGATGCGGCGAACATGTCGTAGAAGCTCGTCTCCCTGGGGGTCAGACGAAAGCGCACGTGGGGTCCTCGGGGTGCTTTGGATGCGGTCAGGCTGATGCTAGGCGCATCATCCGGCCACGGCTAACCGGCCGCCCCCCAGTGTCGCCCATCAGGCACAGTGATCAGCACACCCCCCGAGAAATCGGCTACCATATACCCTACGGGGGTATATGGACCCGCAGAGATGCGGGTACGTCCGACGGGGCTCCCGTAGTGACGACCCTCGCAGTGCAGACCAGGAGGAGGACGCGATGACGACCACCGAGGCGGCCGACGCGGCTGTGCCCGACGCGGCTGTGCCCGACGCGGGTGCGGGCGGCGCGGGTGCGGGCGGCGCGGGTGCGGCCGAAGCGCCCACCACCGACCACGACCGCGGGGTGCACGGGTACCACCACCAGAAGGCCGAACACCTCAAGCGGCTGCGCCGCATCGAGGGCCAGGTGCGGGGCCTGCAGCGGATGGTCGAGGAAGACGTCTACTGCATCGACATACTCACGCAGGTCTCGGCGAGCACGAAGGCGCTGCAGTCCTTCGCGCTGCAACTCCTCGAGGAGCACCTGCGGCACTGCGTGGCCGACGCGGCGGTCAAGGGCGGCACGGAGATCGACGCGAAGGTGGAAGAGGCGACGAAGGCGATTGGGCGGATGCTCCGCACGTAGGGCTCCCGCCGGGGGAAGCGGGTACGGGGTGTGCGTGGGCCGGGGCCCGGTCGCCGTACTCCTGGCGGGGCGCCGCACCGGAGTGGGTGACCACGGGCATCGCGCACCCGGCCGCGGCCCACACGGGCCGGTGACCGAGGGACCCTGCCCCACGGCGTCACCACGCGCCCGCTCCGCGAGCTTTTCCGCCCGCACACTGGAGCCTGCACCCCAACGGCGAAGCGTGCCCGCTCCGCGGGCTTTTCCCCACCCGCCCGCCCGGCCGGACCCGGGCCACCGCTGCAACCCGCCCTACTCCACGGGCTCACCCTGACGGCACCCCGTCCCCGCTCCGCGGGCTTCTCCGCCCGCACACTGGAGCCTGCACCCCAACGGCGAAGCGTGCCCGCTCCGCGGGCTCTTCCCCACCCACCCGCCCAACCGGACCTGTACCCCCGCTACAACGCGCCCCGCCCGTCTGTCGGGCCCCGCGCCGCGCCCCCGCCCTGCGGACTCACCACCGCCCGCCCCCGACCGGGCCTGCGCCACCAGGCAACGCCTGCCCGTTCCTTTCGCTCACCGCGCGGTGCGGGGTGAACGGGTGGGTGGGTGGGATGGATCGCCGCGCAGCGGCGGACAGGAATGCCTAGAACGAACCCGCAGCGCAGCGCAGCGCAGCGCAACGCAGCCCAGAGCAACGCGAAGCAACCACGACCCGCAGAGCGACAGAGAACCGCCGAGCAGCAACGAACCGCTAAAGGGAGTCCTCCGGGTAGCAACCCGGATCCCCCGCGTCGGCAACCCGCAACACCTCATCGATCCGGTCAAAGCTCAACCGCTCCGCCGCCGCACTCGCCGCGATCATGAGCTCCCCGCACAGTTCGATCTCGGCGAGGGCGACGTGGTCCTGAACCGCCGTACCGCCACGCATCGGAGCCACGTTCATCACCTCTTCCTGACTCGCGTACCGACCGGCCCTGCCCACCCGCCGTCTCGGCCCGCGTACCCGTCCCCGCCTACCCGTCCCCACCGGTACCGACTTCCTAGGGTAGGGAGCGGCGTACGTGGCGCGCATGGCACAGACGGACCATTTCCACCAGCCACACGCGACTACTGCTCGGCGATCTTTCCGGCGAAGATGTCCTTCTCGGCCGGAAGTCGTACCCGCGCCGGCGCCCCGAAGTCGAAGAGCAGCGTGGTCGACGCCACGTTCGCGTCGGCCACGGCGAACCGCTGACGCAACTTCCGCACACGCCCCCGCTCGTCGAGGAAGACGTCGAACGGCACGCTCCCCCTGCTGAACCCTTTCGCCGCCGCCGCACCCAGCGCCCCGCGCTGACCTGCGGAGGCGGCCCGAGCGGCGGCACGCAGGTCCACGACTCCGCGGTAGTGCCGCACCTGGGTCCCACCGACCCGCTCCTCCCCCACGAACCCCACCTTCCTCGCCCCGCGCAGCAGTTCCGCCGCAGCGAGGGGATCCGTGGCTCCGCCGGTGACGAGGTTCCCGTCGGAGAGCGAACGTGTCTCGATCCGCACCCACTTGTCCGCCGGCACCCCGGCCCCGCGGTTCTTCATGAAGAGCGCGCCCGCGGTCAGCAGCTCGGTGATGGGCCGGTGCTCCTCCTGGCCCGCGGGATCCTGCGGCAGCACCACCTCGAACCGGCCGAGCTGGCGCCGGTAGTCGTAGGCACCGGTGCCCCTGATGGTGACGCGGGTGCCTCCGCTGGCCATCTCCATGGACGTGTTCGCCTTCGAACTGCCCGCCCGCACCAGCGAATCGGCGGCCTGCCGCACCACGTCGTCGGGGTCGGCGGCACCGCTGCCGTCGGCGGCGGCGCCGGTGTTCGAACATCCGGTGGCGACGGCGATGAGTCCCGCCACCGAGACCACGGCGGCGACCACCGCGTCCGATCCGCCCGCGCGCCGCATGTGCCGCTGCACCATCGCCTGCCTACCCCCAAGCGTCCCGCGCCTGTCGTGGCCGTTCCTTGCGTCCCTCACATAACGACCTGTCCGTTGACCCGTCACGCGGACGCCTCGTGAACGCGACCGCCAACGGCCGTTCACCCACGCTCGATACGGTGACCGTGTGGCCGATCAGCAAGTCCCTCCCGTCACCCCGGACACCCCGGACCCCGCGCCCCACCGCACGACAACGGTCGAGAAGGGCCGCTTCATCGCGGCCCACTGCGCCTGCGGCTGGCGCGGCCCCGCCCGGCGGGCCCGCAGCAAGGCCCGTACGGACGCGGCCGAACACGAGGAATCACCCTGACCCCACCGGGCACCCGTTCCCCGAACCTCCATCCGTCCGTCCGGAACCCCCGGGCCCCGCACACCGTCTCGTTCTCCGGGAAGCAACGGGAGGCGCGTCATGGAACGACGTACGTTCATCGGCACGACGGCGGCCGCGCTGGCCGCGGCGACGGTCGCGGGCTGCACGGGCAAGGGCGCGGACGGCACCGCGTCCCGCAGCGCAAGCGGTACCGCGGCCACCGGCAGCGGTACCGGCGGCAGCAGCACCCCCATCAGGACGGCCAACGCCTCCGCGTCCGCGTCCGCCTCCTCCCCCGCCACCCTCAAGGCCCTCGCCCGCGATCTGGACGGCCTCCTCGTCCAGCCCGGCGAGGCCAATTGGGCGGCGGCGCGCCAGCTCTACAACACGCGCTTCGACGACCTGAAGCCGACCGCCGTCGCCTACGTCGCGCACCCGGACGACATCCGCACCGCCCTCGCGTACGCCCGCGCCCACCGCACCCCGGTCGCGATACGCAACGGCGGCCACTCCTACGCGGGCTGGTCATCCGGCACCGGCCGGCTGATCATCGACGTGTCGAAGCTGAGCCGGATACGGGCGAGCGGGAGCACCGCCACGATAGGCGGCGGCGCCAAGCTCATCGACGTCTACCGTTCGCTCGCTGCGAAGGGCGTCACCATCCCCGCGGGCTCCTGCCCGACCGTCGGCATCTCCGGGCTCACCCTCGGCGGCGGCCACGGCGTGGTCTCCCGGGCGTACGGCCTGACCTGCGACAGCCTCACCTCCGCCACGCTGATCACGGCGGACGGCAAGCAGCTCACCGCCTCCAAGTCCGAGAACAAGGACCTCTTCTGGGCGCTGCGCGGCGCGGGCAACGGCAACTTCGGCGTCGTCACCGAGCTGACGTACCGTACGCATGCCGCGCCCCAGGGCGTCTCCGCGTACATGACCTGGCCCTGGTCGAAGGCAGCGGCGGTCGTCAAGGCGTGGCAGGCGTGGGGGCCCGACCAGCCGGACGAGATCTGGTCCTCCCTCCACCTGGCGAACACCCCGGGCGGCACCCCGACCGTCTCCGTCGCCTGCTTCTCCCTCGGCACGTACGGCGAGCTGCAGAACGCCGTCGACCGCCTCGCCGACAAGATCGGCGCGCCCGCCCGCAGCGTCTCCTTGAAGCGGCGTACGTACGAGGAGGCGATGGAGGTGTACGCGGGCTGCTCGTCGTTCCCCACCGACGCCCAGTGCCACCTGTCCGGGGCGATCCCGGGACGCAGCGGGCAGGGCGCGCTCAACCGGGAGACGTACGCGGCCAGTTCGGACTTCTTCGACCGTTCGCTCTCGGCGGCGGGCATCCGCGCGCTGCTGTCGCAGATCGAGAACGTGACGGGCGCGAGCGCGGGCAGCATCGCACTCACCGCGCTCGGCGGCGCCATCAACCGCGTCGACCCGACCGCGACGGCCTTCGTGCACCGGCGCTCGCGCATGCTGGCGCAGTACATCGCGTCGTGGCGCGCGGGCACGTCCGGCAAGCCCGCGCAGGCATGGCTGAAAAAGGCGCACGGGGCGATGGGGCGGTACGCGTCCGGGGCGGCGTACCAGAACTACACCGACGCGACGCTGACGAACTGGCGCGAGGCGTACTACGGGGACGCGGCGCCACGCCTGAAGAAGCTGAAGAAGCAGTACGACCCGGCGCGGTTCTTCGACTTCCCGCAGGCGCTGTAGGAACGCGGGGGGGGGCGGCGTACGTACCGGTACACCGGTACCGACGGGCTGCGAGCCTGTCTGCGAAGCCCCGCCTGCGCAGCGGGAACCGCTACGCCGCGAGATCCCGCTCGTCCGGATCCGCCGCGGCTCCTGACGGCGAGGGCGATGACGGCCGCGACGCCGACCGTGACGCCGCCGCCGTACCGCTCAGCGACGCCGTGACCGGCCCGGCCTTCCGGTCCCACACCAGCCGGCCCGCGTACCGGGTCCGCCCGATCGCCTTGGCGAGGGGCGTGAGCAGCGCCATGGCGAGCGGCGAGAGGAGCAGGACGACGGCGGTGCCGAGCGCGAAGCCGCCGACGACGTCCGTCGGGTAGTGCACGCCCATGAAGACGCGGCAGAAGCCTTCGAGGACGGCGAGGCCGAGGCCTACGAGGCCGAACTTCCGGTTGGCGACGAAGAGTCCGGCGCCGACGGCCATGGCGAGCGTCGCGTGGTCGCTGACGAAGGAGTAGTCGTTCTTGCCGTCGGCGAGGAGTTCCAGGCCGCGGTGGTCGCGGAATGGACGCGGTCGTTCCACGAAGCTGCGGATGGGGATGTTGACCAGTACGGCGAGGCCGGCGGCGAGCGGCGTCCAGACGACGGCGGCGACCGAGGAGGCGGCGTCGTCGAGGGTGGCGCGCCTGCGCTGGCCCCACCAGCACCACACCACGAGGAGCACGAGGGCGAGCAGCAGGCCGTACTCCCCGACGAACGCCATGGCGCTGTCGAGCCAGGACGGGGAGTCCTTCGCCAGGCCGTTGATGTCGTAGAGCAGGCTGACATCGGGGTTCGACCCGGATTCATCGAGTCCAGCCATGGCGCTGCGGCCCCTTGTCTCCTAGCCCATGGGCGCACGTTTCTGTGCGCCCGTCCATCAACCCCCGTGGTCGGTCCAGTCAAGGGAACCCCTATCCCCTGTTCTCCGTTCCACTCTCCACTGAAAGATCACTGAGACGTTACCGAAGAGAGACTCGTCGCCGCAGCTCAGGGGAGTGTTCTAACCGAGAGTTCAAGCCACGTCACACCGTGCGTCCGGCTCCGCATATCCGTCCGCACATCCGTGTGGCGAAGCTCCAGGCATCCCCGGCCGCGCGCGTCGTCAAACCTCCGACGGCTTGTCCGGCAAGGCCTTGGCGCCGTCCTCCGTGACCCGCGTCGCGCCGAAGTAGTCGGGCGTGTCGACCGGGTCGAAGCGGATCACGGCGCCGGGCCGCGGCGCGTCGATCATGTATCCGCCGCCGACGTAGATGCCGACGTGCCGGATGGCGCGGGAATTGGTGAGGTCGTCGGAGAAGAACACCAGGTCGCCGGGGAGCAGTTCGTCCCTCTTGGGGTGCGGGCCCGCGTTGTACTGGTCGTTGGCGACGCGCGGCAGGGTGATGCCGACGGTGCGGTAGGCGGCGAGGGTGAGCCCCGAGCAGTCGAAGCGGCCGTTCTGCTCGGCGGTGCCGTTACCACCCCACAGGTACTCGGTGCCGAGCTTCTTCTGTGCGTAGTAGATGGCCCCGGCCGCCTGCCGGGAGGGCGCGACCCGGCCGACGGGCCGGGCGAAGCTCTTGGACAGGTTCGTGATGGTCTTCACGTAGTTCTGGGTCTCGCTGTAGGGCGGTACACCGCCGTACTTGATGACGGCGTAGGCGCCCGCGTTGTACGCGGCGAGCATGTTCCTGGTCGGGTCGCCGGGGGCGTCCTTCACGTATCCGGCGAGCTTGCAGTCGTACGACGCCGCGGACGGGATGGCGTCCTGGGGGTCCCAGATGTCGCGGTCGCCATCGCCGTCGCCGTCGAGGCCGTGCGTCGCCCACGTACCGGGGATGAACTGCGCTATGCCGAGCGCCTGGGCCGGGCTCTTGGCCCGCGGGTTGAAGCCGCTCTCCTGGTAGAGCTGCGCGGCGAGCAGGGCGGGGTTGATCGCCTTGCAGAGATTGCCCCACTTCTGCACGAGGGGCTGGTAGGTGGCGGGCACGGCTCCCTTGGCGAGCCCCACGGACTCACCCGTGGCCCCGCCCGCGAGGCTCCCCGCGGCCATGTACGTCCCGACGACGAGCAGCGCGACGAAGCCGGCGGCACCGCTCGTCCCGACGGACGCGATCAACCACGCCTTACGCACCGTCAACCACCCCTCACCCGCCGGTAGCCCAACGGCGCTCAGTGTAGAGGTCCGGTACGACAACAGGGTGGATCAGACAGGGAGCATCGGTGCACGCCCGCGGGTGTCCATACACCAGCCCATCCCTGCGGCGACCTGAAAGTGATCAACGGCACAGCCGAAAAGATGACCGGCGGACGATCGGATTCCTCCTTTACGGTGAGCGCCGACCAATCAGTTACGGCCAAGTAGGCGTGATTTTAGGAGAGTTCATGCGCAAGGTTTTGACGGGGAAGCGCAAGCTCGCGGTCCTGGGCGCACTGACGGCGGTCGCCATCGGCGTGCCCACTGTGGGTGCGGTGGCCGCGGAGATCAGCGGGAGCAGGCTGCCGTTCGCTCTCGCCACCGCGGGCAGCAAGGAGGACGGTGACCGCTGGAAGGGCAAGAGCAGCGGTCACGCCAAGGTCTGCGGCGATGTCCCGGTGAACGACACGCGGACGTTCAGCGCGTACATCTATCAGGACAAGAACCTCCGCCCCGACCCGAAGATCACCAGCACCTCCCGCAGCTACAAGCAGGCCTACGGCTGCGGCGGTTACAAGGGCACCAGCACGAGTGGCAAGTACTACACCAAGGCCACCTGGGCGGGCATCCCCGGCAGCCGGGCCTACGGTTACGTGAACGCCCAGAACTGATCCACTACTGAAGGCTCAGGACTCAGGAATCACGTGAGCACTCCCCACAGCCCCGCCGCGACCGGCTCCCAGCCGGTCGCGGCGGTCGCGGACGTCACCGTCCAGTACGGCTCGACGACCGCCCTCGACGACGTATCCCTCACCTTCCCCGCCGGGGTCACCGGCCTCCTCGGACCCAACGGCGCTGGGAAAAGCACCCTGTTGTCCCTGCTGAGCACGGCGCGCAGGCCCAACTCCGGTACGGTCACCCTCCTCGGTGAAGAGGCCCCCGGCCGGGCCCGCGTGCAGCGCCTGCGACGGCGGATCGGGGTGCTCCCGCAGTCCTTCGGGTTCTACCCCCGCTTCACCGTCATGGAGTTCACCGAGTACGCGGCGTGGCTGCGCAAAGTGCCGGCGGCGCAGCGGCGCGAGCGGGCCCGCGAGGCGCTGCGCCTGGTGCAGATGGAGAAGTACGCCGACCGCAGGATGGGCGCCCTGTCCGGCGGCATGCTGCGCCGCGTCGGCATCGCCCAGGCCATGGTCAACGAGCCCTCCCTGGTCCTCCTCGACGAGCCGACGGTCGGCCTCGACCCGGCCCAGCGCGTCGGATTCCGCTCCCTCATCCAGGAGTTGGGCGATCGGTGCGCGGTGGTGATGAGCACCCACCTCGCCGAGGACGTGGCTCATGTGTGCGACCGGGTCGCCGTCCTCCTCGAAGGCACGGTCCGGTTCACGGGGACGGTCGCCGAACTGTGCGCCCTGCCGCCCGACGCCGAGGAGACGCAAGTCGACGGGGGAGCCGTGGAAGCCGGATATCTGCATCTGGCCGGAACGGAAGCGGTGGCCAGCTGATGCGCGTCCTGCTGACCGAGATGCGCCGCGGCGAGGCCAAATGGGCCGCCGCGCTCATGGGAGCCGCCGGCGTCTACTACCTCAGCGCGGAGAGCCCCGGCGAGAGCGACTGGATCGGCTGGTGGAACCAGACGAGCCTCCAGGTCCAGCTCTTCTCGGTGATCGTGATGGGTTCCGTGATGAGCGCCGCGGCCGCCTGGGGCGCGGGCCGCGCCTTCCGCCACCGCACCAGGGTCTGGGCCGACACCGCCGCACGCGGTGGCTGGTCCCAGGCGCTGCTGCTCTGGCTCGCGGTGTGGCTGTGGGCCCTGATCGCGTACGCCGTCCTGATCGCCGTAGCGTTCTCGCGGACCGCGGGCGTCAGTGATGTCTACGAGCCCGCGTGGACACCGCTGCTGCTCGGCGCGGGAATGATGGGCCTGGAGATCGCCGTCGGCGTCGCCATCGGCTCGGCGCTCCCCTCCCGTGTGATCGCCCCCTTCGCGGGGATCTTCTGGTACGGCCTCTTCGTCTTCGTCGCGTTCGTCCCCGACACCCCGCTCGACAAGCTGTTCCCTGCGATAGACGAGTTCTGGAGCTCGGAGTTCGAGCCGAACACGACCCGCATGCTGATCGCCGCCGCCTGGTGCCTGACGTTCGGCCTTGCCCTGACCGCGCTCCCCGCGCTGTGGCGCCGCGCCGCGCTCGCACCGCGCCCGCTCGCCCTCGGGGCGCTCACGGTGGTCGCGCTGGTCGCGGGCGGCACGCTCGTGGCGTTCCGCACGCCGGTGCCCGACTCGTACTGGGCGGTGCGCAAGGAGCAGCCCGCGCAGCCGCTCTGCGCCGCGAGCGGCCGCACCAAGGTATGCCTGTGGCCGGAGGACCGCCATCTGCTTCCGCAGGCCCGCGCCGCCGTACGCACCGTCGACTCCGGCCTCGGTGACCTCTCCAACCTCAACCGCGCCTTCTACGCCAGCGGTCTCAAGCGCCCTGCGGGCCACACCGCCGAACTCCCCCTGATGACCCCCGCGGAGAACCAGGCCGACCTGACGGACGCCATGTTCTCCGCCGCCCTGCCCCAGCCCACGTCACCGGAGTGCGCCCCCCACCTCCTCAAGAAGGCGGGCGGCTATCCGGACACCTTCCTCTTCGAAGCGGCCGTACGCTCCCGCATCGGGGCGCCCGGCGAGTACTACGGCGAGGAGTTCGGCCGCGCCCTGGAGCGGATCACCGACGCGCCGCGCGCGAAACAGGACGAGTGGATCGAGGCCGCGGCCGACGACATCCGCGCGTGCAAGCCCGTCCCCGAGCTCCCCTCGTCTCACTGAGCGAATCGACCGTGCCGCTATGACCCCCACGAACCCCACACCGAACACCCCGACCGACCCCGAGAACCCCGCACCGAGCCCCCCGGCCGCCCCCGGGAGCCCCACGCCGAGCCCCCCGGCCGCCCCCGAGAACCCCGCACCGAACACCCCGGCCAACCCCGAAATCCCCGCACCGAACACCCCGGCCAACCCCATGAACCCCGCCCCTCGGGCAAGCCGGTCGCGCGACCTCCGCCTGAGCGCCGCTCTCGCCTTCGTACGCTGCCGGGGCCTGCCCCGCGCCGCGAGCGCCGCGCTGCTCGTCGCCCTGGCGGCGACCGCCTTCGTGGGGCAGCGCGTGGCGGTACCGGAGTTCCGCTACCTGGTCGACTTCAGCGTGCCGGTGGCCGAAGTCGTCCCGCTCGCCCACGCGGTCATCCTCGCCACCACACTGTTCTCCCCCATGGCCGACCTGGAACAGACCTCGGCCCAGCCGATGATCCGCCACCGCAGCCTGTACCTCCTCGCCCTCCTCGCCCTGGCCCTCGGCCTGAGCGCCCTGCCACTGCTCGCCGGCGCCACGGGCGAGGTCTTCGCCTCGGCGGCCCGCAACGTCATCGGCTACCTGGGCCTCGCCATGCTCAGCGCCCGCCTCTTCGGCAGCGGCCTCGCCTGGCTGCTCCCCCTGGCCGTGTTCGGCCCCACGCTGCTCCTCGGCGTAGCCAGCGACAACACCCCCGAGCCCTGGGCCTGGTCACTCCACCCCGCCTCCAGCACCTCGGCCGCGACCGTAGCCGCAGCCCTCTGGCTGACGGGCGCGTGCGCGTCGGCGACAGCGGGACCACGGCAGACGGAGCGGGCGGAGCAGAACTGACCTTGCCCCGGCTTGCCGGGTCCTCGGTCCCCGGTCCCGCCGCTCCCCCGCCACGGGGAGCCGGGCGTGACCTCGGCCCACAGCAACTTCCCCGCGCCCACGCTTCCCACCGGGTAGGCCCCCCACCGATGTGCGCGTTGTTCAGCAACTCCCCCGCCGGCAACTCGGCGGAAGGCACGAGTTCGCCGAGCCCGTACGTCTCCAGGACCGCCCGCAGGGTGACTCGGGCGATGCGAGGGGCTCTGGGATCGTGGGGGAGTTGGAGGGTGCAGGTCCAGGGCGGGGATACGGTTGGGTGCATGGAAATCCCGTTCTGGGCGGGGAGTTGCCGGGTGGTTCCCAGTGCTGATCCGCAACGCCAAACGGGGCGCAGGCGCCGAAGCGGCCTGAGGGGACGTGGGGGTATGTGCGCACGGAGCACCTCGCCCGCGATAGCGCCATTGTTCGTGCAGCGTGGCGCAGGGATAGCGAGTACGCACATACCCCCGCGGCCCCGCCCCACAGACGCACCCAAGGCGCAGACCCCCGCCAAAGCGAAGCCGCACACGCACACGCAACCGCAACCGCCTACGAAAACGCACAGGAAGGGACGCCCACCCCAGCCATGACCGAGACCCCGAGCCCCAAGCCCATCCCCGCCGACCTCGACTGGATCCGCGCCGCCCCCGAGGACGAGCAGGGCCCCGGCCCCTGGATCGAGATCGCCTTCGGCGCGGACGACGCCGTCTACCTCCGCGAGACCAGCGACCCGGACAACGTCGTCACGACCAACCGCAAGAAGTGGGACGCCTTCGTACTCGGCGTACAGGCCGGAGAGTTCGACCACTTCGTGGAAGGGTCCGACCTTTCCTGACGCCCGCGCGTCCCACGACAGCGTTCCAGGGAGGAGGCGTTTCCGCAGGTCAGACCCGGTGCGAGCATTCCAGCGTTCCTGATCACCCGGCGCCCCTTGCCCCGTCGCGGCGGCACCCGCTTCGCTGGTCACCAGGCCGGACGACACGGCCTCGCAGAACGGCCCAGCGCACCTGCTCACGCCACCGCTCACTCACCCACGGGGTCCCTCATGAAGCACGCCCACGCCACCAAGACGCTCCTCGCAGGCCTCGCCCTGATCAGCACCCTGGGCCTGACCGCCTGCAACGGTGACGACGGCAGCACGGACGCGGCCCCCGCAGGCTCCTCCAGCGGCCAGGCGAACGGGGGCGGCAGCAGCAGCGACGGCTCCAGCGGCTCCACCGAGGACAGCACCGGCAACGGCGGCAGCGGCAGCGGTGGCAGCACCGGCGGGAAGGGCAGCGACACCGGCACCGGTGACGGCCAAGGCACCGCCGCGGGCGCCGGTTCGAACAACGGCGGCAAGGTCGGCATGTGCCGCAGCGACGAGCTCGAGGTGACGGCCACCGACAACTCCACCGACAAGACGGAAGGCGTCGTCACCGTCCAGTTCAAGAACGGCGGCGGCCGCGACTGCTCGATCAACGGCTACGCGGGCGTCGACCTGAAGGCCGCCACCGGCGACACCGTTTCCGTGGACCGCAACGGCGAGCAGGCCCGCCCCTCGGTCCTCAAGGACGGCGAGTCCGCCGCCTTCAATATTACGTTCGCCATCAACAACACCGGCGGCTCCGGCGTACGCATCGCCAAGATTCTCGTGACGCCGCCGAACGAGACGAAGACCGTCACCATCGCCTGGCCCGCCGGCACGCTGCCGGTGAGCGAGGACGGTGGCGGCACCGAGCTGGCCATCGGCCCGGTCGTCAAGGCCAGCGATTCCCCCGCGGGCTGAGGTAGCCAAGCAGACCCCTGCGATCAGCGAAGGTGCTGGTCACAGGGGTTTCCTGCGTTCAGGCACCGTTCGAGCACCCGCCACGCCCGATGGACGGGCGCGCACTCAACCAAGGCCGAGGGTGAGTGAATTGAGCGACGGTGACCGGAGGCGTCCGCGGCCCCCGGCGCCCTCCACAAGTCAGCCATCGCACGCGCACGAGCCGACGGCGCAAAGTCCAGCTCTGCCTGCCGCTTCGGTGACCGTTCCCGCGCAACCCGTGGGTCCAGCGGGGCTCGGGTCACTTAACACCTGGTCAGAGGCACGCCGGGCCGTCATTGCCCGGCGTCGTACCGCGTGATACACAGAGTAACCGGGCGTCATGTGCGAGGAAGCGCACGAAGTCAGCCAACGAATGGCGCCAAGGCGGCATGCGCAGGCCGGTTTGTCGGCGAGAATGAGCTGTCCTCTGTACTGAGGTAGGCAGAGGTGACAGAACAACCCACTAGGGGCGGTGAGTTACACATGCTTATGGCAGCCGAAAAGGGCGACATCACCACCATCATCGGCGGGATCGCCCCCGACTGGGGTCCCTTCGGGAGCCTGGGCAACGAGGCACGCGTGATGATCGAGGTCGTGATGGCCATCGCGATCCTCCTCTGTCTGGGCATCGCGATCTGGGGCGCCGCGAAGCAGCGCATCGGTGCGACGGCGCTGCGCGACACCTTCAGCGCGGAGCAGGGCAAGGGACTGATCATCGCGGGCCTGACCGGCGTCTTCATCATCGGTTCGCTCGGCACGCTCTTCACGATCGTCTACGGCATGGCGGTCTAGTACGGCCCGGCGCAGGCCGGCGGTCCCCCGCTCGCCTCCGCCTCCCCTCCCCTCCCCCCACCGACGTCCCCTTCTCCCTGTCCCCACTCCCCCACCCATCCGTCGTGCCCACCGGCTGAGGTTGCAACTCCCTGATGTCGAGTCACCACACCGCGCCTGCGCGGAAACCAGCACGGCCACCGTCGTACGTGTCCCGCGCGGCGGCCCAGCGAGAGGTTGAGGGGGCGTACGCGGCATGAGTCCCGACGACGACCGGAAGGACGGCCTCTTCCTCGGCGGCTCCGGGGAGACCCGGACGCGGCTTCCCGAGGGAGACGGCGGGAGCGACGACGTCTACGGCGGCCCGCGCAGATCCTCCCGCTCCGGCGGGCGGACGTCCTCGCGCAGCCTGGTCACGGTCGTCGGCGTCGTGGTCCTGCTCATCGCGGCGATCGCCTTCGCCAACCGTGGAGGGGACGATTCCTCTTCGGGGGGCGGGGACGGCAAGAAGCCGGAGGCGGCCTCCACGGCGCCCTCCGGGGAGAAGCCGGTGGGGGGCAAGAACGCGGGGATCCCGTCGGGGTTCGCCAGGACCCAGCAGGGGGCGCAAAGCGCGGCGTCCAACTACGCGGTGGCGCTTGGCGGCACAGGCATGTTCAAGGCGGACAGCCGCCACGGCATCGTCGACGCCATCTACACCTCCGATGCGGCCACCAAGCTCAGGAAGCCCATGGACGACGCCTATTCGACCAAGTTCCTCGAGCGGCTCGGCCTCGACCCGAAGGGTGACCCCCCGCAGGGCAGCACGTTCGTCTCGCGGACCGTGCCTGTCGGCACCAAGGTCCTGAAGTACAGCAACGACGACGCCAAGGTCTCTGTCTGGTACATGGGGCTACTCGGCATGTCGGGGCAGCGCTCCACCAACCCCGTGAGCTCGACCTGGCAGACCTGGACCTTCGACCTTCGGTGGTCTGGCAACGACTGGAAGATCACCGCGGACTCCCAGGAGAGCGGCCCCACCCCTGTCCCGGGGGATGAGCGAGCGTCGTCATCCGACGACATCAGCAAGGCCATCGAGGAGTACGGAGGCTTCACGTATGCCCGGTAGCCCACGCCGCGTACTCAAGCTCACCGCTGTTGCCGCCTCGGTCCAAGCCGCGCTGATCCTTCTGGCGACCCGTGCCGCCGCGGCACCGGATCCGAAGCCGTCGAACGACCCCTGTGATCTCCTGATCGGTCCTGCCAAGAAGTACTGCCAAAAGGGGCAAGACGGCGGCAGCGGCAGCGGCGACGGCAAATACCCCGCCTCCCCACCCCTCCCCGACTCCCTGGACCCCCTCAGCTCCCTGGCCAAGGGCTGTGCCGACGCCGCGTCCTGGACCGTCGACAAGCTCTCCGAGGCCGTGAAGGAGACCGCGAACGTCGACTTCACGAACCCCAAGTTCCTCCAGCAGTACGCCGTCGTCTTCGCCGCGTCGACCATCCTGACGCTGCTCCTGTGGCTGCTCGCGGTCGCCAAGCGGGCGGTCCGCGGCGTGCCGCTCACCACCGCGCTGTCCGAGGCCATCGGCTTCCTCTGGCTCACCGTCCTCGCCTCCGCCTTCACCCCCCTCATCCTCTACACCGTCGTCTCGGCGGCCGACGGCGTCACGGACGTCATCGCGAAGGCGACGGGCGGTCAGACGGACACGTTCTTCGGGACGTTCTCCGGCGCGCTCAAGAAGGGCGACGACATAGGCGGTGGGCCGATCATGCTGATCGTCGTCTCGCTCGTGTCGATCCTCGCCGCCGGCATCCTCTGGTTGGAGCTGGTGATCAGGGCGGCGCTCCTCTACGTAGGAGCGCTCCTCGGCACCGTCGTGTACGCGGGCCTCGTCGACAAGAACCTGTGGTCGCACGTCCGCCGCTGGGCGGGCATCATGATCGCGGTGATCCTGGTCAAACCGATCATCGTGATCGTGCTCGGTCTCGCCGGGGCGCTCTCCGCCGACGACGGGCCCGACTCCTTCTCGGCGGTCGTCTCCGGGCTGTCGATCATCCTGCTCGCCATCTTCGCGAGCGCCATGATCTACCGCTTCGTCCCCGGCTTCGGCGACGAGATCGCGGGCTCCCGCGACAACCGCATCATGCGCGGCGCCGAGAACAAGGCCGCCGCCGTGATCAGCTCCCCCGCCTCCCTCGTCTCGCAGGGCATCAAGACCCACAGCGCCCGCGGCAACGGCAGCGGCGGCGGCGGCGGTAACCAGGGCAGCGGCGGCCAGGCACGCCCGGCCAACCCCGCGAGCGGCGGCGTCGCCGCCCACAGCGGCCGTCCCTCCGGAGGCGGCGGCCCCTCGAACGGCGGCGGATCCGTCCCCTCCGCCGCACCCCCGCCGCGCAAGAGCAGCGCGACGGACACACCGCACGCGGGCAACCGCGGCGGTTCCCGCACCAGCAGTACCAACCGCACGGGAGGTGAAGGGCGTTGACGACCCAGTCCCACGTGTCCCAACCGGTCGCGCCCCGCCGCACATATCTGATCGGCCGCGCGCGGCCGAACGCGATCGTCGGCAAGAACCGCGAGACCGGGGAGATCGCCCTGATCATCGTGGGGGCGTTCCTCGGCATGATGTGCGGGCTCCTCGTTCCCGTCCTCTCCCTGCGCATCGTCCTGCTGTCCGGCCTGCCGATGCTCGCCATCGCGGCCGTCTACGTCCCGTACAAGGGCCGCACCTTCTACAAGTGGTTCGAGATCAACCGCAGCTACAAGCGGACCCTGAAGCGCGGCACCGGCTACCGCTCGGCCGTCGCCGAGGCCGGCATCCGGCTCGACGGCAGGGAGGTCGAGGTCGGGCCGCCGCCCGGGATCGGCCGGATCAACTGGCTGGCCGCGCCCTTCGGTCCTGACGAGATCGCCGTCCTGCTGCACGCGGACCGGCGCACCGTCACCGCCGCCATCGAGATCGAGGGTCCTGGCGTCGGGCTGCGCGACAGCGAGGACCAGGAGGCCCTCGTCGACCGCTTCGGCACGCTCCTCAAGCACGTCGCGAACGGCGACGGCTTCGTCACCCGTCTGCAGATGCTCGCCCGTACGCTGCCCGCCGACCCCGACGCGCACGCCAAGGACGTCAGCGTACGGGGGGACACGCGGGCGCTTCCGTGGCTCCAGCAGTCCTACGAACAGTTGCAGTCGATGGTGTCGACCAGCAGCGAGCAGCACCGCGCCTACCTCGTCGCCTGCATGCACTACTCCCGCGACCTGGCCGCCGAGGCGCAGGCGATGGCCCGCGCGGCCCGCCCGCAGGGCGGCAGGAAGCTCGACAAGGACGCCGGTCTCGCCGTCGTCATGGCGCGCGAGCTGACCGACATCTGCTCGCGGCTGCAGGAGGCGGACATCCGCGTACGGCAGCCGCTCGGCCAGGGCCGCCTCGCCTCCCTGGTCCACTCCATGTACGACCCCGACCACCCCATCGACCACATCCAGGCGATGACGAAGCGCAACGCCTGGCCGGCCGAGCTCGACGCCATGGAGCCCACCTACCTCCAGGCCAAGACCCGCGAGTCCTCCACCCGCGCCCCCTGGTGCCACGCCACGGCCTGGGTGAAGGAGTGGCCGATGACCCCCGTCGGCGTCAACTTCCTCGCTCCCCTGCTCGTCCACACCCCGGACGTCATCAGGACGGTCGCCGTGACGATGGACCTCGAACCCACGGAGGTCGCCATCGAGCGGATGCTGACCGAGAAGACGAACGACGAGGCCGAGGCCAGTCGGCAGGCCAAGATGAACCGCACGATCGACCCCCGCGACGTCGCCTCGCACTCCCGCCTCGACCAGCGCGGCGAGGATCTGGCGAGCGGCGCGGCCGGCGTCAACCTGGTCGGCTACATCACCGTCTCGTCCCGTTCCCCGGAGGCGCTCGCGCGCGACAAGCGCACCATCCGCGCCTCCGCCGGCAAGTCGTATCTGAAGCTGGAGTGGTGCGACCGCGAGCACCACAGGGCCTTCGTCAACACGCTGCCGTTCGCGACCGGCATCCGACGCTAGACGTAGAGGCAGGCTGCCCAGATGCGGGATCCGCTGACCGTCCTCACGGACGCCTTCACCGCTTTCCTCTTCGGGAAGATCGAGACGACCAGGCTCCCGGTACGTACGTCGACGGGGCAGGCCCAGGCGGTCTACCTCCCGACGGCCGCGCCGGGCCTCGGCGACTCGGGTGTGATCATCGGGCGTGAGGTGTACTCCGGCAAGGGGTACATCTACGACCCGTTCCAGTTGTACGGGCAGCAGTTGCCCGCGCCGCACTGGCTGGTGCTCGGCGAGTCCGGCAACGGCAAGTCGGCTCTGGAGAAGACGTACGTCCTGCGCCAGCTGCGCTTCAAGGACCGCCAGGTCGTCGTCCTCGACGCCCAGGGCGAGGACGGCGTCGGCGAATGGAACCTCATCGCCCAGGAGCTGGGGATAACTCCCATCCGCCTCGACCCGACGGCGGCCCTGGACATGGGCATCCGCCTCAACCCGCTGGACCCGGCGATCACGACGACGGGCCAGCTGGCGCTGCTGCGCACGATCATCGAGGTCGCGATGGGCCACGGCCTGGACGAGCGCTCCGGCTTCGCCCTCAAGGTCGCGCACGCGTACGTGAACGAGACCATCGTGGAGCGCCAGCCCGTCCTGACCGACATCGTCGAGCAGCTGCGCCACCCCGAGCCGGAGTCGGCCGAGGCGATGAACGTGGCCATAGACGACGTCCGGGCGTGGGGCCTTGACGTGGCACTGGTCATCGACCGCCTCGTCGACGGCGACCTGCGGGGCATGTTCGACGGCCCGACGACGGTCGGCATCGACCTCGACGCCCCGCTCATCGTCTTCGACCTGTCCCACATCGACCGGAACTCCATCGCGATGCCGATCCTGATGGCGATCGTGGGCGTCTGGCTGGAGCACACGTGGATCCGGCCGGACCGCAAGAAGCGCATCTTCCTGGTGGAAGAGGCCTGGCACATCATCAACTCCCCCTTCGTGGCGCAGCTCTTCCAGCGGCTGCTGAAGTTCGGCCGACGGCTCGGCCTGTCGTTCGTGGCGGTGGTCCACCACCTCAGCGACGTGGTGGACGGAGCGGCGGCCAAGGAGGCGGCGGCGATCCTGAAGATGGCGTCCACCCGGACCATCTACGCCCAGAAGGCCGACGAGGCGCGGGCGACGGGCCGGGTGCTCGGCCTCCCGAGGTGGGCCGTGGAGATCATTCCCACGCTCACCCCGGGCATCGCGGTGTGGGACGTGAACGGCAACGTCCAGGTGGTCAAACACCTGATCACGGAGACGGAACGCCCGCTGGTCTTCACCGACCGCGCCATGACCGAGTCGTCGGCGGACCTCCCCGACGACGTACCGGCCGACGACGCGATGCGGGCGGCCGAGCTGGAGGCGGCGGAGCGGGCAGCGGCGTACATGGAGCAGCATGCGGGATGACTGGGAACGGGGTGGGCCCCCGCGCGGGCGGGGTCCCCACTCCCACGATCGGGGCGGTACTCAACGGGGCGGCCCTCAACGGGGAGTCCCGGACGGACTGTTGGTCGGCTTCCTCGCGTTCCTCCTCGGGGCGACCGTGCTCGTCTGGACGGCCACGAACCTCGCGGGCCGCTTCGCGCACGGCTCCTGGCCGGAGAACGTCTCCTTCGGCCATACGCCGCCGGCCGTACGCCACCTGGCCGGACAGCCCCATGACCTGGCGGGCGCCTGGCCCCGGACCCCACCGGACCAGCTCTCCGGATACGGCCTCTTCTGGGGCCTGTTCATCGGCCAGCTGATGATCCTGATCGTGCTGACCGTCTTCGTGATGGGCACGGTGGCGCGGTGGCGCGCGGTGCGGAGGGTCCGCCGGGAGGCGGCAGCGGCAGCGGGGGCGGGAGCGGTGGCGGGGGCAGGGGCGTCGGGTGACATGTACAGACCCCGTGCCGGAGGCACGGAGAACACCCCCGTTCCGGCCCAGGAGCCTCGTGCCGGAGGCACGGAGCCGACCGAAGTCCCCGCCCGGCCCGTCCGTGCCGGAGGTGCGGAGAACACTGAGGTCCCCGCCCAAGCCACCCATGCCGGAGGCATGGAGTCGCAGGTGGAAAGGGTCGGCGGGTGGGAGAACCGCGCCGGAGGCGCGGAGAACGGGGCCCCGTCCCCGGCCCGCCCGGCCGGAGGCCCCCGCGCCGGAGGCGCGGAGAACAGCACCCCCTTCCCGTCACCCCCGCCGGGAGGCCCCCTGCTCCTCGGCAGCCCGGCGACCAGACGCCCCCACGCCGTCGAAGCCATCCGCGACGCCGAGGGCGCGGCCCTCGTCCTCACCTCCGACCCCACTCTGTGGGCCGAGACGAAGGACGCCAGGGCCAAGCTCGGCCCCGTCCTGCTCTACGACCCGGCGCACCTGTGCGACACCCCGGCCCGCCTGCACTGGTCGCCCACCGCCGGTTGCCGGGACAAGGAGACGGCGGATCAGCGTGCCGTCGCGCTCCTCGCGCCGATAAGGCCGGCCGCGAAGCTGGACGCCGCCGTGGCGGACACGGCCCGGATCCTGATGCGCAGTTTCCTGCACGCGGCCGCGGTGGGCGACAAGCCCATGAAGGCCGTGCACCGCTGGTCGCAGGGCACCCAGGTGCAAGAGGCGGTACGCATCCTCCGTACGCACCCCAAGGCGTCGTCCGGCGCCGCGGGTGAGCTGGAGGCCGCCCTCACCGCGTATCCGGAACGGCGCGACATCGCCCAGGAGTTGACGGCCCGCGCCCTCTCCGCGCTCTTCACGGTCCACGTACGCGAATCCTGCACACCTAACCGAACTGATGCGCTCACTCTGGATTCCTTTGTGCATGAAGGGGGCACGCTTTTTGTGGTGGGTGAGGCGATCGAGGATCCCAAGTCCCACCAGGGCCCGGGTGCCATGCCCCTCCTCACGGCACTCGCCTCCAGCGTGGTCGAGCACGGCCGGCGCATGGCCGAACGGTCATCCTCCGGTCGGCTCGACCCACCAATGACGCTGGTCCTCGACGACGTCGCCGCCGTGGCGCCGCTGCCGCAACTGCCGGAGCTGCTCGCCGAAGGGGCGAAGCGCGGCCTGCCGACCCTGGCCCTGCTCCGCTCACGGGAACAGGGCAGGGCCCGCTGGCCGGACGCGGAACTACCGACCGGCTAGGGCCGATCTTCCGGACCCGGCCGGGGACCCCGGACCGCGTACGCGAAGTCCCGCTTACGCACGGTCCCCCGCTTACGCACCGTGCCCCGCCTACGCACGGTCCCCCGCCTACGCACGGTGCCCCGCCTACGCACGGTGCCCCGCTTACGCACGGTGCCCCGTTTACGTATGGTCCCCTCGCACCCCGTACACCCGCAGGAAGATCCCCACCCCGTCCCGCACCAGCTCTTCGACCGCCTCCTCCTCCAGCCGCAGCGCCCCGAAGTACGACTCGGCCGTCACGCTGCCGCCCACCAGGAACGCGAAGTGCCGCGCCGCCTTGCGCGCGTTCGCCTCGTCGACGGCGAGCAGGCCCTGCCGCCCCAGCTCCAGGAGCCAGCGCGCCAGCGCCTCCTGGGACGCCCGTGGCCCGATCCGCTGCCATTCCTCAATGACCTCCGCGGGCAGCCGCCCGGCCTCCGGAATGATCTGGCGTACGACGGAGAAGTGCCCGGGGTGCGCCGCGCCCTGCCCGACCCAGTCGCGGGCGAGGTCGAGGAGGTCCTCGTCGACGTCGCGGACCTTGCGCAGATGCCGTTCGAAGAGGGCTTCCGCGGCCTCGGTCACCGACGCCGCGCTCTCCAGCAGCACGGCGCGGAAGAGGCCTTCCTTGTCGCCGAAGTGGTTGTAGATGGTGCGCGTGGAGACGCCGGCCTCGGCCGCGATGGCATCGATGCTCGCCCGCGTGTACCCCTCGCGTCCGAAGACGGTGCGGGCGCCGCTCGTGATGGCCCGGCGCTTCTCCAACATCCCTTTGCGCAGGGGCTTCTGCTCGCCCCCGCCCTGTTCGGTCCTGCTCGCCATCTCACCTCTCCCAGAAAAAATTACAATGACCGTTGTAATTGTTACAACGCTCGTTGTACTTTACTCGCATGCCTACCGAGACCGCTCCACAGGCCCCGCGGCCCGGCATCCGCAGGAGCCACCCCGCCCTGACCCTCCTCGTCGTCCTCCTCGGCATGCTCACGCTGCCGATGGCGATGTCCGGCACCACCGTGGCCCTGCCCCGCATCGGCTCCGACCTCGACGCGTCGGGCGCGGCCCTCCAGTGGGTGGTCGTCGGCTACTTCCTCGCCGCCTCCTCCTTCATGCTCGTCGCGGGCTCGCTCGGCGACATCTTCGGCCGCCGCCGCGTCCTCACCGCGGGCGCCGCGCTCTACTCGGCCGGCACCCTGGGCTCCGCCTTCGCCCACCACATCCTGCTCCTGGACGCCGCCCGCCTGCTCTCCGGCGTGGGCGCCGCGGGCGTCATGGCGAGCGGCGGCTCCCTGCTCGCCGCCACCTTCACCGGAGCCGCCCGGACCAAGGTGTTCGCCGCCCTCGGCACCACGGCGGGCGTCGGCCTCGCCACCGGCCCCACCTTCGCGGGATGGATGGTGGACGGCCTCGGCTGGCGCGCCACGTTCCTCGTCTTCGCCGCCGCCGGAGCCCTCGTCCTCACCGGCACTCGCTTCCTCGCCGAGTCCCGCGCCGACGCCCCGCCGCGCGTCGACAAGGCCGGTGCCGCCACCTTCATCGGCGGGCTCTCCCTGACCCTGTTCGCCGTCACGCAGGGCTCCAAGTCCGGCTGGGCATCGGCGGCCACACTCCTGCCGCTGGCCGTGGGCGCGGCGCTGCTCACCGCCTTCGTACGCGTGGAGAAGCGCCTCGCCACCACCGGCGGCCGGCCCATCCTCGACCTCACCCTGGCCCGCAACCCCGCCTTCCTCGGCTGGTCGCTCGGCGCCTTCGGGCTCGGCGCGGGCACCACCGGCGTCCTCGTCTTCCTGCCCACCTACCTCCAGGGCACCAGCGGCACCTCGGCCCGTGCGGCAGGCCTGATCCTGCTCCTGATGACCGTGCCCGTCCTCGCCCTGCCCCCGCTCGGCGCCCGCCTCGTCAACCGCGGCGTCCCCGCCCGCGGCCTGCTCGTCCTCTCACTGCTCCTGATCGCCGCGGGCAACATCTGGCTGACTACCCTGCACCCGGGCATCTCCACGGCCGCGCTCGCCGGGCCCCTGCTCACCGTCGGCGCCGGGCAGGGCCTGTCCCTCGGCATCATCGACGCCCAGGCGCTCGGCATGGTCGAACCGGCGCAGATCGGCATGGCATCGGGCTTCCTCAACACGGTCCGCGGCGGCACCGGCGCCGTCGTGCTCACCCTCTTCGGCGCGCTGCTGCTCGCCCTGGTGGAATCCCAGGTCGGCTCGGCGGAGCTCGCGGGCCGCATCACGGCCGGCGCGGGCGGCCACGCCGATCAGTTCACCGAGGCGTGGCGGATCACCCTCTGGGTGGTGGCGGGCGTCATCGGCGGGCTCGCACTCGTGGTCCACCGGTTGCTGCGGGTGCGTACGGGAGGACGTACGGCGGAATCCCCGGCCCCGTCACCCGTGCCTACGCCGACACCCGCAGCCGAATTCGGACCCGGCCCCGCAAAGGCACCCGCACCCGCGCCCGCGCCCGCACCCGCACCCGCGCCCGCGCCCGCAGCACAGACGCACTGATCCACCCCCGAACTACTCTTCCGTCACACACCTTTGAGGAGAGCATCACCATGTCCACCACCCCGAACTCCACCCCCCTCCGCCTCGCCGTCATCATCGGTTCCACCCGCGACGGCCGCTTCGGCCCCACCGTCGCCGACTGGTTCACCACCCTCGCCGAGCGGCACACCGGCTACACCCTGGACGTCATCGACGTCGCCGGCCTGGAGCTGCCCTCCGCCCACCCGGACTGGGGCACCGATCGCACACCGGCCCTCACCGCGCTCGCCGAGCGGATCGACGCCGCCGACGCGTACGTGGTCATCACCCCGGAGTACAACCACAGCTTCCCCGGCGCCCTCAAGCACTTCATCGACCTGCACCGCACCGAGTGGGAGGCCAAGCCGGTCGCGTTCGTCTCCTACGGCGGCCACGGCGGGGGCCTGCGCGCCGTCGAACAGCTCCGCCTGGTCTTCGCCGAGCTGCACTGCGTCACGGTCCGCGAGGTCGTCAGCTTCCACAACGCCTGGAACCACTTCGGCGAGGGCGGCCGGGCGTACGACGAGGACGGCGCGGCGGGCGCCGCCAAGGTGATGCTGGACCAGCTGGCCTGGTGGGCGAACGCCCTGCGCACGGCCCGCACGGCACACCCTTACAACTAGGTCGTGAGACAGGCGACCAGGTCGTGAGACAGGCAACCAGGTTGTGAGGCAGGCAACCAGGTTGTGAGACAGGGCCGTCGTGGACGCGCCGTCCGGGCTCGTCCCCGGACGGCGCGTCCCGGCGCCCTGCCGGGCAGGCCTCGAAGCCATCGGCACGACCATCCCGCCCCGCCCCTCCCCTCACTGCCGCTCAGGCCGCCTCAACACCAACTCGTACTCCCGCGCGGAGGGATCCTCCGGCACGGGCACCGTCACCCCGCTGCGTACGAACCCGAACCGGCGGTAGAAGGCCTGCGCCCGCGGATTGGCCTCATGAACGAACAACCGCACCCGCTCAAGGCCCTCCAGGGACCACGCCCACCCGACAGCCGCCTCGAACAGCGCGGCCGTCGCGCCCCCGCTGCCCCGGTGTTCCGGACGCACGTAGACCGCCACGAGATGCCCCTGCCGCTGTGCGATCTCCCCGCCGAAGAAGTCCTCCGTCCCGGCCTCCTCGACCAGGACGGTCACCGAACCCGCCCACACCCCGTGCTCCCCCTCCGCCACGAACTGCCGGCTCCGCAGCCGCCCCGACGTCCCCGACACCCGCTCGCGCCAGAAGGAGTCCGGCCTCGCGGCGGCGTCCTCGTACGTCTCCAGGAAGGCGACCGGCGCCGCGGGGTCCCGCAGCGCGGCGAGGCGGAGCTCCCTGGCCCGCGGCCATTCGTCGGGACGGACGGGACGTACGGCGTACTGATGATCCATGGCGAGATCCTCAGCGACGGCCCGCGCCCGCGCAACGCGATATCCGCATCGCGATCCGCATCGCGATCCGCATCGCGATATCGGGGTCGCCGTCGTACCCGGGTACTACCCGCGTCCGCCCGTACCCGCCCCCGGTCCGACGATCCGCGCCACCGCGAACGCCAGCATCGTAGACATGATCAGGGCATACGGACTGACCAAACACTACGGCGGCAAGCCCGCGAAGAAGGCCGTCGACGACCTCAGCTTCGAGGTCCTCCCCGGCACCGTCACCGGCTTCCTCGGCCCCAACGGCGCGGGCAAGTCCACCACCATGCGCATGCTCCTCGGCCTCGACGCCCCCACCCGTGGCCGCGCCACCATCGGCGACCGCGCCTACGCCACTCACCCGGCGCCCCTGCACGAGGTGGGCGCCCTCCTGGAGGCCCGCTCCATCCACCCGGGCCGTTCCGCGTACCACCACCTGATGGCGCTCGCCCACACGCACTCCATCCCGAAGAGCCGTGTGCACGCGGTCCTCGAACTGGCCGGCATCCACGAGGTCGCCCGCAAGCGCGTCAAGGGCTTCTCCCTCGGCATGGGCCAGCGCCTGGGCATCGCCGCCGCCCTGCTCGGCGACCCGGCCACGGTCATCCTCGACGAACCGGTCAACGGCCTCGATCCCGAGGGCGTCCTGTGGATCCGCAACCTCCTCAAGTCCCTCGCCGCCGAGGGCCGCACCGTCCTCGTCTCCTCCCACCTCATGAGCGAGATGGCGCTGACCGCGGACCACCTGGTGATCATCGGCCGCGGCAAGCTCCTCGCGGACACCACCGTCGAACGCTTCATACGCGAGTCGGGCACCGGCTCCGTCAAGGTCGTCACCCCGGAGGCCGGACTCCTGACCGACCTGCTCGCCGCCCCCGGCGTGCAGGTCACCGGCCTCGCCCACGGCGTCCTCGACGTGCGCGGCACGGACGCCGAGCACATCGGCCGCACCGCCGCGGGCCACGGCATCCCCCTCCTCGAACTCACCCCGCAGCACGCCTCCTTGGAGCAGGCGTTCATGGACCTCACCCGGGACTCCGTCGAGTACGCCGCCCCGACGGGCGCCCCGCGACCCGAAGGAGCAGCGGCATGAGCACCCTCACCACCTCGCCCGCGAAGCCCGCCGCGCCCACCCGGGCCGCGTACCGCCTGAGCACCAAGGGCATCCTCCGCTCCGAGTGGCACAAGCTGTGGACGCTCCGCTCGACGTGGATCACGCTGATCACGGCGGCCGCCCTGGTCCTCGCCATCGGCATCACGATGGGCATCACCTACGACGGGGACGACGCCGAGATCGACACCGTCGTCTTCACCCTCTTCGGCACGCAGCTCTCCCAGATCTGCCTCGCCGTCCTCGGCATCCTCGTCATCGCGGGCGAGTACTCGACAGGCATGATCCGCGCCTCCCTCACCGCCGTCCCGAACCGCCTGCCCGTCCTGTGGTCCAAGGCCGCGGTCTTCACGGGCGTCGCCTTCACCGTGTGCCTGGTGACCAACGTCGGCACGTTCCTGACCGCCCAGATCTGGCTCTCCGACAGCGACAAGAAGCTCTCCCTCGCCGACGACGGCGTTCTCGCCGCCCTCACCACCAGCGCCGCGTCCCTCACCCTGCTCAGCCTCATCGCCCTGGGCCTCGGCGCCCTGCTGCGCTCGGTGCCCGGCGCCATCGGCGCGTTCGTCGGATGCGTGCTGATCCTTCCCGAGGTCGCCGCGATGCTGCCGTTCGGCCCCGTGGAGACCGCCGTCAGCTACTTCCCCGCCCAGGCGGCGAGCTCGCTCGGCTCGGTGGCCCGCGTGGAGGACACCATCGCCCCCGGCACCGCCCTGCTCACGCTCGCCCTCTGGGCCGCGGCGCTCATCGCCGCCGCGTCCGTGCTGCTCAAGCGGCGGGACGTATGACGAAGCGCGGCCCGGGTCCAGCCCCGGGCCGTCGGCCGAAAGCGTGGACGAGGATGGGGCCGTGACCGAGCCCCACCCCCTCACCCGGTACCTCCAACGCTCCACCCAGCGGGTGCGCGCCTTCGACCGGCGCCGCCCGCTGGTCTGGGACGTCCTGGTGACGGGCTTCTTCATCGTCGCCGCCCTCACCGACGGCGCCGGCGGCTGGCGCAACACCGCGGCCGACCCGACCGTGGCGCAGGGCCCCATCGTCCTGATGAGCGTCGGCCTCTCCGCTCCACTGCTGTGGCGCCGCCGCCACCCGCTGGTCGCCCTCGCGGTGATGGCGGCGACGACCGTGGCCAGCAACTGGACCGGCGCCTGGCTTCAGGCCGCCCTGATCCAGTTCATCGTCGTGTTCAACATCGCGCTGCGGCTGCCCCTGAAGACCCTCGGCAGGGCAGCCGCGATGACGGCGCTGCCCATGGTCGTCTGCGCCTTCGCCTACCCGAAGGACAGCTGGGACCAGCTGATCGTGCCCCAGATCTGGTCCTTCGTGGTGGTCGCGCTCGCGGGCATCGCCGTCCGCTCCCGCCGGGACCACACCCAGGCCCTCGTCGAGCGCGCCCTCCGCCTCGAAGTCGAACGCGACCAGCAGGCCCAGCTCGCCACGGCCGCCGAACGCACCCGCATCGCCCGCGAGATGCACGACATCATCGGCCACAACCTCTCCGTCATCACCAGCCTCGCGGACGGCGGTGCGTACGCCGCCGCCAGGTCCCCCGAGCGCGCCGCGCAGGCCCTCGAAGCCATCGGCACGACCAGCCGCCAGGCCCTCTCCGAACTCCGCCGCCTCCTGGACGTCCTGCGCGACGACACCCCGCAGGCCCCCGGCACCGCTACCACCTCCGCCTCCGCCGTCACCGCCGTCACCGCCGCGCGCTCCCCGCAGCCCGCCCTGACCGACCTCGACCAGCTCATCAACGGCGTACGTGCCGCGGGTCTCCCCGTACGCAGCACGGTGCGCGGCCACCCCGACGCGGTTCCCGCGGGACGCCAGCTCACCGTCTACCGCGTCATCCAGGAGGCCCTCACCAACACGCTCAAGCACGCGGGGCCGAACGCCACCGCGACCGTCGACGTGGCCTACACCGACGGCGGCGTCACCGTGGACGTCATGGACACCGGCACGGGCGGCACGGGCGGCACACTCGGCGTCCCGGGGCCGGGCCCTGGTTCAGGCTCCAGTTCCGGGGCCGGGCGCGGGCTCACCGGCATGCGCGAGCGAACTGCCCTGTACGACGGCACACTTGAGGCCGGGCCGCGCCCGGGCCCGCCGGGCGGCTGGCGGGTCCACCTCCATCTCCCGAAGGACAGCGAGACACCGTGACGACCGTTCTCATCGTCGACGACCAGCCCATGCAGCGCTTCGGCTTCCGCATGCTCCTGGAAAGCCAGGACGACATGACGGTGACAGGCGAGGCGGGCAACGGCAGCGAGGCGATCCGCATGACTGCCGAGCTGCACCCCGACGTGGTCCTCATGGACATCCGCATGCCGGGCCTCGACGGCATCGAGGCCACGCGACGCATCACCGCGTCGGGCGACCGCACCCGCGTCCTGATCCTCACGACGTTCGACCTCGACGAGTACGCGTACGACGGGCTGCGCGCCGGCGCCTCCGGATTCCTCATCAAGGACGCGCTGCCCGAGGAACTCCTCTCCGGAATCCGCGCGGTCGCCTCGGGCGACGCCGTGGTGGCGCCCAGCCTCACCCGCCGCCTCCTCGACACCTACGCCGACCGTCTTCCCACGGTCGGCACCGCTCTCGCGGACCCGGCGGATCACCCGCGTCTGGCCTCACTCACGGACCGGGAACGCGAAATCCTCACGGTCATAGGCCAGGGCTGGACGAACGCGGAGATCTCCACCCGTCTGCACCTCGCGGAGTCCACGGTGAAGACGCACGTGGGCCGCATCCTCGCGAAGACGGGAGCGAGGGACAGAGTGCAGGCGGTGATTCTCGCGTACGACACGAGACTGGTGAGCCCGTCGTGAATGGGAAATTCTGGGACTGCGTCGGGCTGCGTCAGCAGAGACCCCGTAAACGCAGAAAACCCCCGCACCATAAGGTGCGGGGGTTTCCCATTCAAAATTAGTTCGGCGGCGTCCTACTCTCCCACAGGGTCCCCCCTGCAGTA
>NZ_JBHVYE010000023.1:0-131352 GCF_042881135.1 Streptomyces sp. NPDC058284 | reverse complement strand
TCCGGGTGGGGGCACCCGGTGGTTGTTTCGCTCGCCGCCCACCTTTATTTCTTACCCCCGGGGCCCCCACATCTGGTGGGGGCCCCACGGCTTTTTTGCGTTCACGGCTCCCGGCCGCTGCGGGTCAGAGGCGGCCGGCGGCCTTGAGGGAAAGGTATGCGTCCGCCAAGGCGGGGGCGAGGTTGTCGGGGGTCGCGTCCACGACGGTGACGCCGCGGCGTTTGAGTTGTTCCGCAGTGCGGTGGCGTTCCGACTGCGATTGGGCGGCTGCCGCCGCGTCGTAGACCGCTTCCGCTGTTCCGCGGGAAGCTGCCATTTTCTCGATATGAGGGTCGGCCACCGATGCGACCAGGACCTTGTGGCGTTTGGTCAGGCGGGGGAGCAGGGGAAGGAGGCCCTCTTCGATGGGGGCCGTGTCCAGGCTTGTGAGCAGCACGATCAGTGCGCTGCGCGGGGCGGTTCGCAGAGCCGTCGAGGTCAGGCCTCGGGCGTCGGTCTCGACGAGTTCCGGCTCCACGGTGGCCAGCGCGTTGACCACGGAGGGGAGGACGTCGCCTGCCGATCGGCCCTGCACCAGGGCGCGTACCCGACGGTCGTAGGCCAGGAGATCCACGCGGTCGCCGGCGCGGGAGGCCAGGGCGGCGAGGAGCAGGGCGGCGTCCATGGAGGCATCGAGGCGCGGGGCGTCGCCGACGCGGCCCGCAGAGGTGCGGCCGGTGTCGAGGACCAGCAGGATGTGCCGATCGCGCTCCGGGCGCCAGGTGCGGACCGCGACGCTGGACCGGCGGGCGGTGGCGCGCCAGTCGATGGAGCGGGTGTCGTCCCCGGGAACGTAGTCGCGGAGGCTGTCGAACTCGGTGCCCTGGCCCCGGATGAGCACGCTGGTGCGGCCGTCGAGTTCGCGCAGGCGGGCCAGCTTGGAGGGGAGGTGCTTCCGGCTGGCGAAGGGCGGCAGGACGCGCAGGGTCCACGGGGCCTTGTGGCTGCCTTGGCGGGTGAAGAGGCCGAGCGGGCCGTACGAGCGGATGGTGACGCGGTCCGCCTGGTGGTCGCCCCGGCGGGTGGGGCGCAGGCGCGTCGTCAGGCGGCGGCGCTCGCCGGCCGGGACGGTGAGGCGCTGGCGGGACGCGGTGATCTCCGTGCCGGGCTGCCAGCTGCTCGGCGGCCAGGCGTCGCGGAGTTCCGCGCGCAGCGGGCGGCCGGAGGGGTTGGTGAGGGTGAGCTCGACGTCGGCGCTCTCGCCCAGGCGTACGGAGGTGTCGCCGGTGCGGGTCAGGCCGAGGCGGTGTACCGGAGCGGCCAGGGCGAAGTCGCAGGCGCAGGCCAGTGCCAGAGGGGTGTTGACGGCGAGGATGCCGGTCCAGCCGGGGTCCCAGAAGCCGACCGGAAGGCTGCCGAGAGCCGCCAGGAGGGCGGTGCGTCCGGTGAGGGCCATCAGCGGGGGACCGGGACGTGGGCGAGGATCGAGGTGATGACGGAGTCGGCGGTGACGCCCTCCATCTCGGCCTCAGGGCGGAGCTGGATCCGGTGGCGGAGGGTGGGCAGGGCCAGGGCTTTGACGTCGTCGGGGATGACGTAGTCGCGGCCGGTGAGCCAGGCCCAGGCGCGGGCCGTGGAGAGCAGGGCCGTGGCGCCGCGCGGGGAGACTCCGAGGGTGAGGGACGGCGACTCGCGGGTGGCGCGGCACACGTCCACCACGTACGCGGTGATCTCGGGGGAGACGGAGGTCTTGGCGACGGCGGTCCTGGCCGCTTCGAGGTCCGCCGGTCCCGCCGCGGGGCGTACCCCGGCGGCGCGCAGGTCGCGGGGGTTGAAGCCGTCCGCGTGCCGGGTGAGGACGTCGATCTCGTCCTGGCGGGAGGGCAGAGGGACCGTCAGTTTGAGCAGGAAGCGGTCGAGTTGGGCTTCGGGGAGGGGGTACGTGCCCTCGTACTCGACGGGATTCTGGGTCGCGGCGACGAGGAAGGGCTCGGGGAGTGGGCGGGGGGTGCCGTCGACGGTGACCTGGCGTTCTTCCATCGCTTCGAGGAGCGAGGACTGGGTCTTGGGTGGGGTCCGGTTGATTTCGTCGGCCAGGAGGAGGTTGGTGAAGACCGGGCCGGGCTGGAAGGAGAACTCGGTGGTGCGGGCGTCGTAGACGAGGGAGCCCGTGACATCGCTCGGCATCAGGTCGGGGGTGAACTGGACTCGCTTGGTGTCGAGTTCGAGGCTCGCGGCGAGCGCGCGGACGAGCAGCGTCTTGGCGACGCCGGGCACGCCTTCCAGCAGGACGTGGCCGCGGCAGAGGAGGGCGACGACGAGGCCGGTGACGGCGGGGTCCTGGCCGACCACGGCCTTGGAGATCTCGGCGCGCAGTGCTTCGAGGGAAGCGCGTGCGTCGCGGGGATCTTCGGTGGGCCCGTTGTCAGTGGTCGGGTCCATCATGAGTGGCGTACCTCTCTTTCGAGGGCGTCGAGTTGGTCGGCGAGGGCGATGAGTGCTGCGTCGTTGCCGGGTGGCGGCCCGAAGAGGATGTGGTGCGGGTCCTGGCCGGGGGTGTGGAGACGGGAAGTGAGGGCGGGGAGCAGGGTCTCGGGCGTGTGGGCCCGGGTGGGGGAGACGCCGACGAGGGAGGCGAGGCGGGTGCGTGTCGCGGTGCGCAGGGCCGTGGCGGCGCGGTCGCGGGCGTTGGCCTTGCCGTAGAGGCGGGCGCGGCCTTCCGCGGTCTCGGAGGCGCGGATGGCGACGGGGAGGCGTTCGGCGACGAGGGGGCCGAGGCGGCGGGCGCGCCACAGGGCGGCGAGTGCGGCGGCGACGGTGAGTTGCAGGGTGGCCCAGCGCCAGCCCGAGGGGATCAGGTCGAAGAAGCTGCGGCGTTCGGAGTCGGTGGCGGCCCCGTCGTCGGAGAGCGAGGGGAGGTACCAGACCAGGTGGGGGCGGGAGCCCAGGAGTTGGAGGGCGAGTGAGGCGTTGCCCTGCTCGTCGAGGCGGTCGTTGTAGAGGATGTCGGGGGCGCCGAGGACGACGGTGTCGCCCTTTCCGCGGGGGGCGGGGAGATGCAGAAGGCTGGGGAGGCCGTCGCTGAGGTAGCAGGACTCGGCGTCGGGAGCGAGGGTGTCGTAGCGGATGCCGCCCATGTCGGCGGTGCCTGCGCGGCGGGCCGCCGGGAGGGAGCAGCCGGGGGAGAGCGTGGAGTCGGCGCTGGTCGTGGGGTCTGCGGTGACCCCTGGGGCGAGGTCCTCGACCGAGGTGGTGCCGGGGGCGACGAGGACGGTGCGGCCGCCGGAGTTCTCGGTGGCCGTGTGGAGACGGGAGCGCTGGCCTCCGGTGAGCAGGTCGGGGTCGGCCACCAGGAGGGTCGTGTCGGGGCGGGCCGCGGACCTGGCCTCTTCGGTGGTGGTGACCACGCGGGTGGACACGCTCCGGTCGGTGAGGAGTTCGGCGACGGCCCGGCTGCCGTGGGCGTCCGCGGAGCGCGGGTCGAGCCGCCCGTGCTGGGCGCCGGAGCGGGCCGCGGCCATGGCGACGGCCGCCGCGAGGAGGACGACCAGGGCGAGGGCGATGCCTCGGGAGCGGGTCCAGAGCTGGCGGGGCGTGGGGGTGATCGACGTCGAGGCGGCCGGGGGCGCGGCGGACCGGGGCGGCTGTGGGGTGGGGCCGGGGGCGGAGGGCCGGGGCGGCTGCGTGGCGGGGGCGGGGCCGGTCATGCGGCGTCCCCCTGGGAGCTGCTGCTCGGCGTGGCGGGGGCGGTGCTGGTCAGGACCGGCTTGGTGTGTTCCAGGTCGCGGTCGAGACCGGCAAGGCGGAGGTATGCCGCTTCGTCCGCGGTGCGGCCGCCGTACGTCACGTCGTCGAACTCGTGGGCGGCGGAGCGGAGCCGGTCGGCGTGGGCGGGAAGGGTGCGGCCGGCCTCGGCCGCGGCTTCGTCGGCGGTGCGGCCGGGACGGGGGTCGAGGAGCGCGCGCTCCTCGAGGGCGCGGACGACCGCGCGCATGCGTTCCTGCACGGCCTGGTTCCAGTGGGCCCGGGCGGCGTGCGCCTCGGAGGCGGCGCGGTGTTCGGCGGCGCTGCGGGGGCGGTCGTCGAAGAGGGCGGGAGCGGAGGCGGCGGCGCGGCGCGGGGTGCCCAGGCGCCACCAGAGGGCGAGGGCCACGAGCACGACTGCGATCAGGATGACCAGGAGCCCGAGTCCGCCGCCCGGGGTGACCCCCGAGGCGGCGGAGAACAGGTCGTCGACCCAGCCCCAGAAGCGGTTCAGGGCGCGCTGGAGGAGGCTGGGGTCGTTCTCGTGGTACATCGGCTTGGACAGTTCGCGTTCGGCGGCCTCCCGCGCGGGGTCGCGCGAAATGGTCACCGGTGGGTCGTCGCCGGTGCGCGGCAGGAGCGGCGCCGCTCCGAACTCCCCGAGTGCTGCCCCTGCCGCTCTGTGTACTGCCCCCGCCGCGGTCACCGCATCAGCTCCCCGGCGTGCCGGGCGGGGTGGGGCCGTGGCCGGGGACGCCTGCGGCGCGGGTGAGTTCGAGGTCGAGGGCCTCGCGGCGGATGCGCTGGTCGATGTAGAGGAGCACGGTGACGCCGGCCGTGATCGGGAACGTCAGCATGGAGCCGATGACCGAGCCGATGCCGCTGACGATCAGGAAGGTCCAGCCCAGTTCGCCGGTGCTGTCGAGGAAGCCGGTGACGCCCTCGCCGCTGACCGCGCCGGCGATGAACGTGAACGGGATGACGATGATCGACGCCACGACGTTGGCGATGATCGCGGCGAGCAGCTGGATGCCGAAGACCCGCCACCAGGAGCCGTGGACCAGCTTGGCGGAGCGGTTCAGGGACTTCTTGATGCCCTGCTTCTCCAGCATGAGTGCCGGGGAGGAGAGCGAGAGGCGGACCACGGTCCAGATGGCGACGACGCCCGCGCCGAGGCCGCCCAGTACGGCGAGGGCGGCTCCGGCGTCGGACGGTCCTGCCAGCGAGATCAGCAGGCCGGGCAGGATGCCGACGAGGACGATCGCCGCGCCGATGAGCGGAATGAGCAGCGTCAGGCCGAACAGCTTGGCCAGCTGGGGGCGGGAGTCGCGCCAGGCTTCCGCGGTGGTCACCGGCTTACCGAGCACGGCGCGGCTGGTGACCATGGTGAGGAGGGCGGTCGCGACGATGGTGCCGAGCAGGGTGATCACGAGGACCACTCCGGAGCTCAGCAGCGTGTCGCCCATGGCGCGGGTCAGTTCACCGACGGTCGCGCTCGGGTCGTCGAGGGCTTCGGAGTCGACGGACTCGTTGAGGACGAGTCCCTGGAGGAGGACGACGAGGATCTCCGTGACCACGGCCACGGTCAGGGAGATGCCGAGGACCGTGCGCCAGTGGGCGCGCATGGTCGACACCGCGCCGTCGAGGATCTCGCCGACGCCGAGCGGGCGGAGCGGGATGACGCCGGGCTTGGCCGCGGGCGGGGGCCCCTGCCAGGCTCCCCAGCCCCGGTAGCCCCCGGGGCCTCCGGGGCCTCCGGGACCTCCAGGGCCTCCTGGAGCGCCGGGGCCGCCCGGTGGTGGGCCGCCCCAGCCCCAGCCGCCGCCCTGACCGGGCGGAGGGGGCGGCGGAGGCGGTGCCTGACCCGGGCCGGGAGTGCTGGGCGGGGACCACTGGGCGCGCGGCGGCTGCTCCTTCGACCACTTGGACGGGCCGTCCTGCGGGCCGTCCTGCGGGCCGGCGTCCGCGGGCCCGGCGGCGCCCGGCGTGCCGGGGTCCTGTCCGGCGGAGTTTTGTCCGTCGGAGGGGGCAGATCCGGGCGAGGCCCAGCCCGGAGTGTCGTTCATCGTCGCTCCTTCAAGGTGCCCGTCCGCGGGTGCGGCGGCAGGTTGACGGCCATCGTGTCACGCTGTCCCCGCGAGGTGACCGGGTGCCGTAGCGGCTGTACACCTTCAATTGTCCGCGGAGTACGGGGCAGACTGGGCGGATGGCTGATCAGTACGCGCAATCCAGCGAGGACAACCGGCCGACCGGGATACCGACGGTTCCCGCTATCCGATGGGACGACCCACCCGAGGGCCCTGTGCTGGTCCTGCTCGACCAGACCAGGCTGCCGGGCGAGGAGATCGAGCTGGTCTGCACCGACCCACCGGCCCTGGTGGAGGCGATCCGGACACTCGCGGTGCGAGGGGCGCCGCTGCTGGGCATCGCGGGGGCCTACGGGGTCGCGCTCGCCGCCGCCCGCGGCTTCGACGTGGACGCGGCGGCGGACGCCTTGGCCGGGGCGCGGCCCACCGCCGTCAATCTCGCCTACGGAGCGCGCCGCGCCCAGGCCGCGCATCGCGCCGCCGTGGCGGAAGGCGCCGAGGCCGCGCAGGCCGCCGCCGCCGCGCTCGACGCCGCGCGGGCCCTGCACGCCGAGGACGCGGCGGCCAGCCGCCGCATGGCCGCCCACGGCCTGGCGCTGCTCGACGAGATGCTGCCCGGCGGCGGGCACCGGATCCTGACGCACTGCAACACGGGGGCACTGGTCTCCGGAGGGGAGGGCACGGCGTTCGCGGTGGCGCTCAAGGCGCACCGGGAGGGGAGCCTGCGCAGACTGTGGGTGGACGAGACGAGGCCGCTGCTGCAGGGGGCGAGGCTCACCGCGTACGAGGCGGCGCGGAACGGGATGGCGTACACCTTGCTCACGGACAACGCGGCGGGTTCGCTGTTCGCGGCCGGTGAGGTGGACGCGGTGCTGATCGGCGCCGATCGCATCGCGGCCGACGGTTCGGTGGCGAACAAGGTGGGGAGCTATCCGCTCGCTGTGCTGGCGCGCTATCACCACGTGCCGTTCATCGTGGTGGCGCCGGTGACGACCGTTGACCCGAGGACGCCGGACGGAGCGGCCATCGAGATCGAGCAGCGAGGCGGTCATGAAGTGACGGAGGTCACGGCGCCGTTCGTGCCGGTGGCCGGGATGGAAGCGGGAGGCGGTATTCCGGTGGCACCCCTGGGGACCCAGGCGTACAACCCCGCATTCGACGTGACGCCGCCCGAGTTGGTGACGGCGATCGTCACGGAAGAGGGCGTTCTGTCACCTGTGACAGCAGAGGGCCTTGCCGAGCTGTGTGCCAGGTCACGCCAGGTAACGATTAGCTAATGGGATGATGTCAGGCATGAAGGGACGAGTCCTTGTCGTCGACGACGACACCGCACTGGCCGAGATGCTCGGGATTGTGCTGCGTGGTGAAGGTTTTGAGCCGTCGTTCGTAGCTGATGGCGACAAGGCGCTGGCCGCTTTCCGGGAGGCCAAGCCTGATCTTGTGCTGCTCGATTTGATGCTGCCGGGCCGTGACGGGATCGAGGTGTGCCGTCTGATCAGGGCGGAGTCCGGAGTGCCGATCGTCATGCTCACGGCGAAGAGCGACACCGTTGATGTGGTGGTCGGTCTGGAGTCGGGGGCTGATGACTACATCGTCAAGCCGTTCAAGCCGAAGGAGCTCGTGGCCCGGATCCGGGCGCGGCTGCGGAGGTCGGAGGAGCCCGCGCCGGAGCAGCTCGCCATAGGTGACCTGGTCATCGATGTGGCCGGTCACTCCGTGAAGCGGGACGGGCAGTCGATCGCGCTGACGCCGCTGGAGTTCGACCTGCTTGTGGCGCTGGCGCGCAAGCCGTGGCAGGTGTTCACGCGTGAGGTACTGCTCGAGCAGGTCTGGGGCTACCGGCACGCGGCGGACACCCGCCTGGTGAACGTGCACGTCCAGCGGCTGCGCTCCAAGGTCGAGCGGGACCCCGAGCGGCCCGAGATCGTGGTGACCGTCCGTGGTGTCGGTTACAAGGCCGGACCGAGCTGACGTGTCCCGGGACAGTTCCTCCCCGGCGCCCGGGAGTCCGAGGGGCCGCTCGGGGCGGACTGGACCGGCACGCGGCGCGTCCCGGTTCGCGCGGCTCGTCGACGGCGGGCTGCTGCTGCAGGACGGGGTGCAGGGCAGCCCCGTGCTGCGGCTCTTCGTGCGCTGGGTGCGCCGTCCGCTGCTGCCCGCGTTGCGGCTGTGGCGGCGCAACATCCAGCTGAAGGTCGTCGCCACCACCCTGCTGATGTCGCTCGGGGTGGTCCTCATGCTCGGCTTCGCCGTCATGAGTTCGGTCAACAACGGCCTGCTCAAGGCCAAGGTGAAGGCCTCCCAGAGCCAGGCCGACGGCGGTTTCCGGGCCGCGCAGGACAGTGTCAACGCGGCGCGCCTGAGCACCGGTCAGGGGCAGGGCCAGGACGGCAGCGCGGCCGACGGGCGCAACGCCGCCAAGTGGATGTCCGACCTCGTCGAGCAGCTCTCAAGCGGTGGCCAGAACGCGTTCGCGGTGGTGACGCTGAGCCCCACCTCCGCGGGCGACTCAGGAAGCGTGCGCGGATCGCGGGCCTCGGGCCGCGTCGAGCCGATCCTGAGTGTCCCCGAGGAGCTGCGCCGCCAGGTCGACAACGGCACGGGCGTCTACCAGGCCAATACCCGCGTGGTGTACGACGACGGCCGCGAGCCGCAGTCCGCGCTGGTGATCGGCAAGCGGCTCAACGACCTCAACGGCGACCCGTACCAGCTGTACTACCTCTTCCCGCTGACGCAGGAGGAGGAGTCGCTGAACCTCGTCAGGACGACGCTCGCGACCGCGGGGCTCTTCGTCGTGGTGCTCCTCGGGGCCATCGCCTGGCTGGTGGTGCGCCAGGTCGTCACACCCGTACGGATGGCCGCGGGCATCGCCGAGCGGCTGTCCGCCGGGCGCCTTCAGGAACGTATGAAGGTCACCGGGGAGGACGACATCGCTCGCCTCGGTGAGGCCTTCAACAAGATGGCGCAGAATTTGCAGCTGAAGATCCAGCAGCTGGAGGAGCTGTCGCGGATGCAGCGGCGGTTCGTGTCCGACGTCTCGCACGAGCTGCGTACGCCGTTGACGACGGTACGGATGGCCGCCGATGTCATCCACGAGGCGCGCGTGGACTTCGACCCGGTGACCGCGCGGTCGGCCGAGCTGCTCGCCGACCAGCTGGACCGGTTCGAGTCGCTGCTCGCCGATCTCCTTGAGATCAGCCGGTTCGACGCGGGGGCGGCCGCCCTGGAGGCGGAGGCGATCGACCTCCGTGAGGTCGTACGCAGGGCCGTCGGCGGCGCCGAGATGCTCGCCGAACGCAAGGGCACGCACATACGGGTGGTCGGGGACGAGCAGCCCGTGGTCGCCGAGGCCGACGCCCGCCGGGTGGAGCGGGTGCTGCGCAACCTCGTCGTCAACGCCGTGGAGCACGGCGAGGGCAAGGACGTCGTGGTGCGGCTCGCCGCCGCGGGCGGCGCGGTCGCCGTGGCCGTACGTGACTACGGCGTGGGCCTCAAGCCGGGCGAGGCGACCCGGGTGTTCAGCCGCTTCTGGCGGGCGGACCCGGCACGCGCGCGTACCACCGGCGGTACGGGGCTCGGGCTCTCCATCGCCCTGGAGGACGCGCGGCTGCACGGCGGCTGGCTGCAGGCATGGGGTGAGCCGGGCGGTGGTTCGCAGTTCAGGCTGACGCTGCCGAGGACGGCGGACGAGCCGCTGCGGGGCTCGCCGATACCGCTGGAGCCGGAGGACTCGCGGCGGCATCGCGGGCTCAACGACGCGGGGCTGCCCCTGGCGGGCGGAAGCAAGCTGGCCACGGTTCCCGCGCAGGCGGCCGCCGCGGACTCCGAGGGCGGGTCGCCGCCCGTGCCGGCGAAGGGGCCCATACCGCCGCGGTTCCTGCAGGCCGGGCCGGTCGACCCGACGGCGCTGCCCGGGAACGGGTCGCGGGTCGTGCCGCGCAGGCCGCTGGACGGGGAGGAGCCACCGGGCGAGGACGGGGAGACGCCCGGGGAGCCGGCCGGTGAGTCGGGCAGGGGATCGGGCAGGGGGCCGGGCCAGCAGGGGCCGGACCGGGAGGAGGAGAGCAGTCGTGGTCGCTGACCGTGCCGGACGCGGCCACCGTGCGGGGCGGCGCGGACGCCCCCTGCGTACCGGACTGCTGCTGGGCAGTTGTGGAGCGCTCCTCGCCGGATGCGCCTCGATGCCCGACAGCGGGAACCTGAAATCCGTCGACGCCTCGCAGCGCCCGGACTCGCAGTCGCAGGTGCGGGTCTACGCCATGCCGCCGCGCGAGGGCGCCAAGGCCATGGAGATCGTGCAGGGCTTCCTTGAGGCGCTGACCAGCGATGATCCACAGTTTGCGATGGCGCGCAAGTATCTGAGCAAGAAGGCGTCGCGGACCTGGCATCCCGAGCAGTCCACGACGGTGCTCGCGGACGGCCCGAACACGGACGCGAGCAACGCGGGGAACGAGGGTGACCGCAGCCGCAGCTACTCGCTGACGGGCCGGCAGGTCGCGCGGGTCGACGACCAGCACGCGTACCGCCCCACGAACGCCGCCTACAGCCAGTCCGTGCACCTCAGCCAGAACGGCGGCCCGGGCGGCAACGAGTGGCGCATCGACAAGCCGCCGACGGGCGTGGTGCTCGGCGAATCGGACTTCCAGCGCATCTACCGGCCCGTCAACAAGTACTACTTCGCCGGTCCCGCGGGGGCGGGGGTGAGCGGCCGTACGGGACTCGTCGCCGACCCCGTCTACATCCGGCAGCGGATCGACCCGCTGACGGAGACGGTGCGGACGCTGCTCAAGGGGCCGACGAACTGGCTGCGCGAGGTGGCGCATTCGAGCTTCCCGCCCGGGGCGGCGCTCAAGGACCCCGACAGCTCGCTGACGCTGGACGACCAGAACAGGCTGACCGTACAGCTGAACAGCCGGTCCGACGGCGCCGGGCAGACCAGTTGCAAGGAGATGGCCGCGCAACTGCTCTTCACCCTCGAGGACTTGACGCCCTCGGGGGTCGACCAGGTGACGTTGCAGCGTTCCAACGGCTCGATGCTCTGCGTCCTGAGCCAGGACCGGGCGCAGACCGTCGCGGCCCCCCGCAGTACGGACCGCCCCGACTACCAGTACTTCATCGACAAGAAGCGCCGGCTCGTCCGGATGTCGGCCAACTCCGGCAGCACGGTGGAGCCGGAGCCGGTGACGGGCGCCCTCGGCATCGGCGACCAGCCGCTGCGCTCGGCGGCGGTCTCCCGCGACGAGCAGCGCGCGGCCGGGGTGTCGCTCGACGGCAAGTCGCTGTACACGGGATCGCTGCTCTCGGACGACGCGCTCGGCAAGGCGCGGCTGCGCAGCAAGGCCAAGTCGGAGGAGGACCGCCTCTCCACGCCCAGTTGGGACGGCAGGGGCAATCTGTGGGTCGCCGACCGCGATCCGAAGCGGCCGCGGCTGTTCTGGCTCGAACAGGGCAGGGGCACGCCGGTCGAGGTCGAGGTGCCGGGGCTCGACGGGCGCATCGAGGAGGTGCGGGTGTCGGCCGACGGCGTACGCGTGGCCCTGCTGGTGGAGAAGGGGAGCAAGAAGTCCCTGTGGATCGGCCGGGCCGAGCGGAGCGCCGCCAAGGGGGAGACGCCGGAGATCTCGGTCCTCGACCCCACGCCCGCGGCGCCGCAGATGGAGGAGGTCACGGCCATGTCGTGGGCGGGCGGCAGCCGCCTCGTGGTGGTCGGGCGGGAGACCGGCGGGGTGCAGCAGATCCGGTACGTCCAGTGCGACGGCTCGGTGCTGCCGGGCACGGCGCTGCCCGGCCTGACCGGCGTCGAGCAGATCGCGGCGTCCGACGACGAGCGGCAGCCGTTGGTGGCGCACTCGGACGACGGGATCGTGCGGCTGCCGACGGGGTCGCAGTGGCAGACGGTGGTGAAGGCAGGGATGGCCCCGGTCTACCCGGGCTGAGCTGGTCTTCTCCATCCTGCTGCACCCGCTGCCCGGGGACGTCCCGGCAGCGGTGGCCAGTTGTCCACAGGGGGTTATCCACAGGGCTGGCCCCGGCGCCCCGGCCTTGACACAGTGGTGGGCATGCGGGGGTGGTGGGCATGCGCGGGTGGTGGCAGGACCTCACCGACCTGGTGCTGCCTGCCGAGTGCGGCGGTTGCGGGGAGCTGCGGACGGCGCTCTGCGACGCGTGCCGCGGCGCCCTGTGCGGGGCCGTGCCGCGCCGGGTGCGGCCGGTGCCCGAGCCGTCCGGACTGCCCGTCGTGCACGCCGTCGCGCCGTACGAGGATGCCGTACGGGCCGTTCTGCTCGCGCACAAGGAGCGCGGCGCGCTCGGGCTCGCCGGGCCTCTGGGATCGGCGCTGGCCGCGGCCGTGTGCGCCGCTCTGCGGCACGAATCCCGGGTCCGGGGTGATACGTCAGTGCGAACCGGGGTAGGCGACACACAGGATGGCCCACAGGGGCGTGTGATGCCGTTGTCGCTCGTGCCTGTGCCCTCGGCGCGGGCCGCTGTGCGGGCGCGCGGGCACGACCCGGCGCGGCGGATCGCGTTCGCCGCGGCGGCCGAGCTGCGGCGGGCGGGAATCCCGGCGCGGGTGCTCGCGGTGCTGCGCCAACGGCGTGCGGTGGCCGATCAGTCGGGTCTCGACACCGGGCAGCGGCAGGCGAATATGGCGGGCGCCCTCGAGGTGACCGCGGGCGGCGGCAGGATGCTCGGTGGTGGCCGGGTCGTGGTCGTGGACGACCTGATGACCACCGGTGCCTCGCTGGCGGAAGCGGCCCGGGCATTACGTGCCGTGCGCACGGAAGAGAACGCGCGACCGGAGAACCGACGAGAACGGGGAACGGGGGCTGCGGGAAGGCCGGTATTGGGCCGCGAGAACGCCATCGGTGCGGCCGTTGTCGCCGCGTCGCCGGATTCCTTCGAAATAAACCGGAACTGACAGAGAACTTGCATCGTTGCAGGTGATGAGAGGGCTAATACACCTGAATGGAGGTAGGCGGCAGTAGAGGGTGACGACTTCCCTCCGGGCGAGATATGTTCGGTTGTGAGGAATGGCGAACGCCGTCCCTGGCAAATCGGAATGCCGACCTGCGGGTTTTTCGGAATCACCCGGGCCGGTGGGGGTGGAGATCTCGCCCACGGGGGAGGAGGAGGTGGAAGTCACCGAGTCCGAGGCTCCGGGAGTCACCGGGGCCTGGTGCAAAAGGGAGATGCTCCGCCGCCGAAGCGGAGCGATCCGGGAACGGAGTTCTGCGTGGACATCGTCGTCAAGGGCCGCAAGACCGAGGTGCCCGAGCGGTTCCGCAAGCACGTGGCCGAGAAGCTGAAGCTGGACAAGATCCAGAAGCTCGACGGCAAGGTGATCAGCCTCGACGTCGAGGTGTCCAAGGAAACCAACCCGCGTCAGGCCGACCGCTGCGACCGCGTGGAGATCACCGTCCGCGGGCGTGGGCCCGTGATTCGCGCGGAGGCCTCGGCAGCCGATCCCTACGCGGCGCTGGACCTGGCCACGGCCAAGCTCGACGCACGCCTCCGCAAGCAGCACGAGAAGCGCCACAACCGGCGGGGCAACGGCAGGCTCTCCGCCGCCGAGGTCGCCGAGCGGGTCCCGGACGCCGCGACCCTCAACGGCGACGGCTCCCTCGTACGCGAGGAGGAACCGGACGGCGTGCCGGTCAAGAAGATCGGCTCCCTGGAGATCCAGGGCGAAGGCCCCCTCGTGGTCCGGGAGAAGACCCACGTCGCGGCCCCCATGTCGCTCGACCAGGCGCTCTACGAGATGGAGCTGGTCGGACACGACTTCTACTTGTTCGTCGACTCCGAGACCAAGGAACCGAGCGTCGTCTACCGGCGCCACGCCTACGACTACGGCGTGATCAGGCTCAACACCGACCCCATGGTCGCCAAGGCCGAGACGGCCGGTGGCGGCGGAGCCCTCGGCGGCTGACCCGACCCGCCCCGCGAGAGCCGAGGTGGTGCCCCTGGAGCGCCTGTGCGCCCCCAGGGGCACCACCGTGCGCCCAGTGCGCGCACCGCACCGGCGCCGGGCATGAAATCATGGGCGGGCCGGTCAACCGGTGTGCTGTCGCCTGGCGTTGGCACAGCAGAGGCACAACAGGCCGCGGCCTTCAGGGGGAGGAACGATGGCGGACAGCTTCGGACCGATGCGTCATGAAGGTGCCGGCGACGGCATCGGCATCGGCACGGACGCGGGCGCCCCACGCAAGGAGCCCATCCGGGTCCTTGTGGTGGATGACCACGCCCTCTTCCGCCGGGGCCTGGAGATCGTCCTCGCCGCCGAGGAGGACATCCAGGTCGTGGGTGAGGCGGGCGACGGCGCCGAGGCGGTGGACAAGGCCGCCGATCTGCTCCCCGACATCGTGCTCATGGACGTACGCATGCCCAAGCGCGGCGGCATCGAGGCGTGCACCTCCATCAAGGAGGTGGCCCCCAGCGCCAAGATCATCATGCTGACGATCAGCGACGAGGAGGCCGACCTCTACGACGCGATCAAGGCGGGCGCCACCGGCTATCTCCTGAAGGAGATCTCCACGGACGAGGTGGCCACGGCGATCCGGGCGGTCGCCGACGGGCAGTCGCAGATCAGCCCCTCGATGGCGTCCAAGCTGCTCACCGAGTTCAAGTCGATGATCCAGCGCACCGACGAGCGCAGGCTGGTGCCCGCGCCCCGGCTGACCGAGCGGGAGCTCGAAGTGCTGAAGCTGGTCGCCACCGGGATGAACAACCGGGACATCGCCAAGGAGTTGTTCATCTCCGAGAACACCGTGAAGAACCACGTGCGCAACATCCTGGAGAAGCTGCAGCTGCACTCCAGGATGGAGGCCGTCGTCTACGCGATGCGGGAGAAGATCCTCGAGATCAGGTGAGGGCTCGGACCAGTTCGGCCGTCAGTTCGGGGCGGTCGACACGCTCCACCCGTACGGTGTCGCAGCCCACCCAGGACGCCGCCTCCAGCAGCGCCTGCGCCATCGGGGCGACCGCCTTCGCGCCGTCCAGCGAGACCTGCCTGGCCACCAAGGTGCTGCCCTCGCGCGCGGGGTCGACCCGGCCGAGGAGCCTGCCGCCCGCGAGCAACGGCATCGCGAAGTAGCCGTGGACCCGCTTGGGCTTGGGCACGTACGCCTCGAGGCGGTGCGTGAAGCCGAAGATCCGCTCCGTGCGGGCCCGTTCCCAGATCAGCGAGTCGAAGGGGGACAGGAGCGTAGTGCGGTGCCGGCCGCGGGGCGTCGTCTCCAGCGCGCGCGGGTCCGCCCAGGCGGGCTTGGCCCAGCCCTGGACCGTCACCGGCACCAGACCCGAATCCGCGACCACCGCGTCGAACTGCTCGCCCCTGAGGCGGTGGTAGTCGGCGATGTCCGCGCGCGTACCGACGCCGAGCGCCTCACCGGCCTGGCGGACCAGACGGCGCAGGCAGTCCGCGTCGTCCAGGTCGTCATGGAGCAGCGCGTCCGGAATGGCGCGCTCCGCCAGGTCGTACACCCGCTTCCAGGAGCGGCGCTCCGTGCACACCACCTCGCCGTACATCAGCGCCCGCTCGACCGCGATCTTCGACTCGGACCAGTCCCACCACTCGCCCTTGTTCTTCGCGCCGCCCAACTCGGTGGCGGTGAGCGGGCCTTCGGTGCGCAGCTGCTTGATGACCTGCTCGTACGCAGCGGCGGGGAGGTCGTGGTGCCAGTGCGGGCGGGTGCGGTAGGCGCGGCGGCGGAAGGCGAAGTGCGGCCACTCCTCGATGGGCAGGACGCACGCGGCGTGCGACCAGTACTCGAAGGCGCGCGTCCCCGTCCAGTACGCCGCCTCGACGGTGTCGCGGCCCACGGCGCCCAGGCGTGCGTACGGGATGAGTTCGTGCGAGCGGGCCAGGACCGAGATCGTGTCGAGCTGGACCGCGCCGAGGTGGCGCAGCACGCCCCGCGCACCGGACCTTCGGTCCGGTGCGCCCAGGAAACCCTGGGCGCGCAGGGCTATACGGCGGGCCTCGTCGGCGGAGAGTTCGGTGGTGGGACTCGGCAGGCTCGTCATGGTGTGAACGATAGGGGGCGGCACTGACAGCGGGGCCTCACGCCCTGGCGGGCAGGTACGGGTGCGTGGAGGGCATGCCGAGGTCCGAGGGGAGCAGCGCGCCGACCCAGCAGTCGCGGACGGTTTCCTTGTTGAGCAGGCCCGCGCGGTGCACGCCCTCCACGGTGAAGCCGGCCTTCTCCACGACGGCCCGCGAGCCGGTGTTGCCGACCTCCGCACGCCACTCCAGACGGGTGCAGCGCAGGTCCGTGAAGGCCCAGCGGGCGAGGCCGAGCACGGCTTCCGTCATGTAGCCGCGGCCCCGGTGCTCCTTGGCGGTCCAGTAACCGACCTCCCAGGTGCCCGAGCGCGGGTGGTGCAGGCTGGCGGCGGCGAGCAGGGGGCCGCCCGCGAGGGGACGTACGGCGAAGGTGTACTCCGTGTCGTTGCGCCAGCCCTCGGGGACCATCGTGCGCACGAAGCTCTCGGCGTCCACGCGCGCGTACGGCGAGGGGACGGTGGTCCAGCGCTGGATGTCCGGGTCCTGGCAGGCCGCGCAGGTCTCGTCGATGTCCTCGGGCGTGAAGACGCTCAGGGACAGACGCTCGGTGGTGAGGGTGACGGGCTCCATCAAGCGATTCTGCTGGGACGCAGCGCGTGGGGCCAGCGTTTTACGGGCTTTCGCGATCACCGTGCGCGAGGCCCTGATAGGGACAACCCGGCACCTTCGGAGCCCCTCGCCCGTTGACCTCATGGCAGACCTCCCGGGGCAGGCTGGTCCTCGCATACGATGGCCGTTGCCCGACGAGTAAAACCGACCATGCCAGGCCCGACCGGCAAGGAGACCAACCCCCGTGTCCGTCCTCTCGAAGATCATGCGTGCAGGCGAAGGCAAGATCCTGCGCAAGCTGCACCGCATCGCGGACCAGGTCAACTCCATCGAAGAGGACTTCGTCAGCCTCTCCGACGCCGAGCTGCGCGCGCTGACCGAGGAGTACAAGGAGCGTTACGCCAACGGCGAGACGCTCGACGACCTCATGCCCGAAGCCTTCGCGACCGTCCGCGAGGCCGCCAAGCGCGTCCTGGGCCAGCGCCATTACGACGTCCAGATGATGGGCGGCGCCGCGCTGCACATGGGCTATGTCGCGGAGATGAAGACCGGTGAGGGCAAGACCCTCGTCGGCACGCTCCCCGCGTATCTGAACGCCCTGTCCGGCAAGGGCGTCCACCTGATCACGGTCAACGACTACCTGGCCGAGCGCGACTCCGAGATGATGGGTCGCGTCCACAAGTTCCTGGGTCTGAGCGTCGGCTGCATCCTGGCCAACATGACGCCGGCCCAGCGCCGCGAGCAGTACGCCTGCGACATCACGTACGGCACGAACAACGAATTCGGCTTCGACTACCTCCGCGACAACATGGCGTGGTCGCAGGACGAGCTGGTGCAGCGCGGCCACAACTTCGCGATCGTCGACGAGGTCGACTCGATCCTCGTCGACGAGGCGCGTACGCCGCTGATCATCTCCGGCCCCGCCGACCAGGCCACCAAGTGGTACGGCGACTTCGCCAAGCTGGTCACCCGCCTCACCAAGGGCGAGCCCGGCAACCCCCTCAAGGGCATCGAGGAGACCGGGGACTACGAGGTCGACGAGAAGAAGCGCACCGTCGCCATCCACGAGTCCGGCGTGAGCAAGGTCGAGGACTGGCTCGGCATCGACAACCTCTACGAGTCGGTGAACACGCCCCTCGTCGGTTACCTCAACAACGCCATCAAGGCCAAGGAACTCTTCAAGAAGGACAAGGACTACGTCGTCATCGACGGCGAAGTCATGATCGTCGACGAGCACACCGGCCGTATCCTCGCCGGCCGCCGCTACAACGAGGGCATGCACCAGGCGATCGAGGCGAAGGAAGGGGTGGACATCAAGGACGAGAACCAGACGCTCGCCACCATCACCCTCCAGAACTTCTTCCGCCTCTACAAGCGTGAGGGCTACGACAGCGGCCTCTCCGGCATGACCGGTACGGCCATGACCGAGGCCGCCGAGTTCCACCAGATCTACAAGCTGGGCGTCGTGCCGATCCCGACGAACCGGCCGATGGTCCGCGCCGACCAGTCCGACCTGATCTACCGCACCGAGGTCGCGAAGTTCGCCGCCGTCGTCGACGACATCGCGGAGAAGCACGAGAAGGGGCAGCCGATCCTGGTCGGCACCACCTCCGTGGAGAAGTCGGAGTACCTCTCCCAGCAGCTCTCCAAGCGCGGCATCCAGCATGAGGTGCTCAACGCCAAGCAGCACGACCGTGAGGCGACCATCGTCGCCCAGGCCGGCCGCAAGGGCGCCGTCACCGTCGCCACGAACATGGCCGGACGAGGCACCGACATCAAGCTCGGCGGCAACCCCGACGACCTCGCCGAGGCCGAGCTGCGCCAGCGCGGTCTCGACCCCGTGGAGCACGTCGAGGAGTGGGCCGCGGCGCTGCCCGCCGCCCTGGAGAAGGCCGAGCGTGCCGTCAAGGCCGAGTTCGAAGAGGTCAAGGAGCTCGGCGGGCTCTACGTCCTCGGCACGGAGCGGCACGAGTCGCGCCGTATCGACAACCAGCTGCGCGGTCGTTCCGGGCGTCAGGGCGACCCCGGCGAGTCCCGGTTCTACCTGTCGCTCGGCGACGACCTGATGCGCCTCTTCAAGGCCCAGATGGTCGAGCGCGTGATGTCCATGGCCAATGTGCCGGACGACGTGCCGATCGAGAACAAGATGGTCACGCGCGCCATCGCCTCCGCGCAGTCGCAGGTCGAGCAGCAGAACTTCGAGACCCGCAAGAACGTTTTGAAGTACGACGAGGTCCTCAACCGCCAGCGCGAGGTCATCTACGGGGAGCGCCGTCGCGTCCTGGAGGGCGAGGATCTGCACGAGCAGATCGCCCACTTCATGGACGACACCATCGACGCGTACATCGCCGCCGAGACCGCCGAGGGCTTCGCCGAGGAGTGGGACCTGGACCGGCTGTGGGGCGCCTTCAAGCAGCTCTACCCCGTCAAGGTCACCGTGGAGGAGCTGGAGGAGGAGGCGGGCGACCGCGCGGGCCTCACCGCCGAGTTCATCTCCGACGCCATCAAGGACGACATCCACCAGCAGTACGCGGCGCGCGAGGAGCAGCTCGGCTCCGAGATCATGCGTGAGCTGGAGCGGCGCGTCGTCCTCTCGGTCCTCGACCGCAAGTGGCGCGAGCACCTCTACGAGATGGACTACCTCCAGGAGGGCATCGGCCTCCGTGCCATGGCGCAGAAGGACCCGCTGGTCGAGTACCAGCGCGAGGGCTTCGACATGTTCAACGCCATGATGGACGGCATCAAGGAGGAGTCCGTCGGCTACCTGTTCAACCTGGAGGTCCAGGTCGAGCAGCAGGTCGAGGAGGTCCCCGTCGAGGACTCGGCGCCTTCGCTCACGAAGGACGGCGCGCAGGACGCGGTGCCGGCCGGTGCCGGTGCGCGGCCGGAGATCCACGCCAAGGGCCTCGAGGCTCCGCAGCGGCCCGACCGCCTGCACTTCCAGGCGCCGAACGCCGAGGGCGGGGTCGACGAGGGCGACTTCACCACGGACGGCGAGGGCGTCCGGTCCGAGTCGGACGGGATGACCCGGGCGGAGCGGCGCAAGGCGCAGAAGGGCGGGCGGCGGCGCAAGAAGTAGGCGGCCGCTGTCGTAGTGAGGTGACTGGAGGGGCCGGGCTGCTGCCCGGCCCCTCTGGCGTGCGCGCATCGGGGATGAAGAGGCCTGCTAGGCGTGGCTCGGGTCCGTTTCCACGGCCGTGCAGCGCCACCTGCGGTCCGGGCCGAGCGTCAGGCGGAACGCGAGCGCGCGCAGTCGCGGGCCCGTCGCGATCCGGGCGAAGACCTCGTACGTCTCGGGGTGCGGCTGGTAGTGGCCGATCCGGCGGACCGTGGGGCGGTGGCCGTTCGCGGAGAGCGGCCTGAGCTCGGCGAGGCGGGCGAGGTCGTCGAAGGCGGTGTTGGCGATGTACCGGGCCACCCAGTGCATCGGGCGCTGGCCGCTGAGCACGAGGACGAGGCGTTCGGCGAAGAGCTCGGTGGGGTGCGGGGGCGGCTGGGCGGGGATCGTCGCGGTGCGGGGCGTCGTGGGCGTGGAGGGCCTTGAGAGTGTCGTGGGCGTGGAGGGCCTTGAGGGTGTCGAGGGGCGCCGGGAGTCCCTCCGGGTGGGCGGACGGCCCGCGGGAGGCCGGCCCGCGGCCGGGCGGGGGCGGGGCCGTGTCATCACCTTGCGCATGCGTGCCTCCGTCGTGGTGTCCCTCGTGGGGAGCCCGGCTGATACCGGGGAGTAACTTCGCGTTGGAGATCTTGTACGGGGGCGGGACGGGCGGGCGCAAGGATCCCGGGGGCGGGCGGCAGCCGCGTCGAGGTTCACCTATCAGGAGGACGCGGGGCCCTGGAGGCGCGGCGGGCACCGGAGCGCACGGGTGAGGGCCGGGACGCGCGCTGACGGGGCGGGGCGTGGTGGGGGGAGCCCGATGGGGGACTCCCGCACGTATCCTGAAGGTCTTCCACGGCCACGAAGGTCCGCCTGCGCGGACACGGACGAAAGCGGTCAGTCATGCGCGTCTACGTTCCTCTGACTTTGCCCCGGCTCGCCGAGGCGTACAAGGCGGGGGAGCTGGGGCCCGGCCCGCTGGTCGCCTACGCCGTGACGCCCGCGCTGCGGGAGTGGTACGTCTCGGACGACATCGAGGAGCTGGAGTACGCGGCGCTGAACCGGGCGGCGCTCGCGTCGCTGCGGCTGATCGCGGGCGATCCGGCAGCGGCGCGGCGGCGGGTCGTGCTCGCGGCCGACGTGCCGGACGGGGCGGCCGTGGCCGACCCCGACCGCGGACTCGACCAGGGGGCGCTCGGCGAGGTGCGGATTGCCGACGGACTCCCGCTGGGCAAGGCGGCGGCCGTGCACGTGGACGCCGACGACGCGGCGGCGGACGTGGCGGCGGCGGCCGCGGCGCTGGGGGCGGCGGACCAGGGCGACGACGACGCGCGGTTCGTGGTGGACGGGGCCGAGGACCACGAGCTGCTGTGGTTCGCGACGCAGGAGATCCCCGGGCTTCTCCAGGGCTCCTGAACGGGGCCGATGGTGGCGGTTCGGGTGTGGGGCCCTGCATGTCGGTGGGGGGCGGTAGCGTCTTCGTATGGGGAAGACGCTGCGCGGGGCGCACATCGTGTGGGACTGGAACGGGACGCTGCTGCATGACATCCATGCGGTGATCGACGCCACGAACGCGTCCTTCGCGGAGCTCGGGCTCGAACCGATCACCCTGGAGCGGTACCGCGATCTGTACTGCGTGCCCGTGCCGCGCTTCTACGAGCGGCTGATGGGACGGTTGCCCACCGACGCCGAGTGGCAGCTCATGGACACCGTCTTCCACAAGCACTACTGGACCCGCGCGGACGCCTGCGCGCTGGCCGAGGGAGCCTCCGAGCTGCTGGCCCGGCGCCTGGCCGACGGGCGTACGCAGTCGCTGCTTTCGCTCGCCCCGCACGAGCACCTCGTGCCGATCGTGCGCAGACACGGCATCCACGAGTACTTCGTACGCGTCGACGGCCGGACCGACGGATCGCACGCGGGCAAGGCCGAGCGGATGGTGCGCCACCTCGCGGCACTCGCCGAGCACGGGGACGGGGGCCAGGGGGCCCACGGGGGCCACGGGGGCCACGGCGAGCTGGACGTCGAGCGGATCGTCGTCATCGGTGACGCCCTCGACGACGCCGTGGCCGCCGCGCACGTGGGGGCGCGGGCCGTGCTCTACACCGGCGGCTCGCACAGCCGGGCGAGTCTGGAGGTGGCCGGGGTGCCCGTCGTCGACACCCTGGCCGACGCCGTCGACGTGGCGGAGCGGCTCGTGGCCTGACCCCCAGGGAATGCCCCGCCCGGCGCCCCCTACGTCACCGGCGCCTTCGCCCGCAGCACCGTCAGGAACTCCCGCATCCAGCCCGAGTGGTCCGGCCACGCGCGCGCCGAGACCAGCGTGCCGTCCACCACGGCCTCCGCGTCCTGGTAGGTCGCCCCGGCCGCCTGCATGTCCATCTCAAGCGCCGGATACGCCGTGACCCTGCGGCCGCTCAGGCTGCCGATGGCCGCGGTGAGCAGCGGGCCGTGGCAGATCTGGGCGACCGGCTTGTCCGCGTCGAAGAACGACTTGAGGATCTTGCGCAGCTCGGGGTCGTTGCGCAGGTACTCGGGAGCACGGCCCCCGGGAATCACCAGCGCGACGTACTGGCCGGGATCCACCTCGGCGAAGGCGAGATCGGCGGGCCAGGTGTAGCCGGGCTTCTCCGTGTACGTGTCGAAGCCCGGCTCGAAGTCGTGCACCACGAACCGCAGCGTCTTGCGGGCCGGGGCGGCGATGTGGACGTCGTACCCCTCCTCGCGCAGACGCTGGTAGGGGTAGAGGACCTCGAGCGACTCCGCCGCGTCACCGGTCACGATCAGGATCTTGGCTGCCATTTTGCTGTGCTCCCCTCGGACGGGTGCCGCCCCCGTCGGGCCGGACCCTCCCGGCCAACGTGCCCCCGCGGTGGCTCTTTGCCAAGAGGGCCATGGGCGGGGCGACTGTGCAGACTGTCAAAGTTCGGGCCCCGCTTTTGTACACATGCGGCTCATGACGGGTTCCGGGTGCGGAGCGATAGCCTTGACCCGTGATCAGCGCGATATCCCGCGGGGGCATGGACGCCCCCGCTCTGCGCCCGGGGAACACGGTGGACAACCGTGCCCGGGACCTCGCTGACGCTTCTTCGCGGTGCGGCCGACCGGGCCGAGCGAGCCATCAGTCAGTGGAACCGCTGAAAATGGCGGAAAGCTGTCCGCTCGCGCACCACCGCGGCATAACGTCGAAACCGGCCGGACACCCCGCGCCGCGGCGTTACGGCACATCACTTCCTTCTACGTCACGCAACGGCGCGCGACAGGAGTCAGAGGACAATGCAGACCAAGCTGGACGAAGCCAAGGCCGAGCTGCTCGCGCGGGCCGCCCGGGTAGCTGAGAGCAGCCCGGCCGGGGGACGCCTACCGAGCGGTGCGCCGACCGGGACGACGAGCGGGGCCGCGCCGGACCAGGACACGGCTCTCGCGTTCCTCCAGCGCTACTACCTGCACACCGCACCCGAGGACCTGGCCGACCGCGACCCGGTCGACGTCTTCGGAGCCGCCTTCTCCCACTACCGGCTCGCCGAGAACCGCCCCCAGGGGACGGCCAACGTGCGGGTCCACACCCCGACGGTCGAGGAGAACGGCTGGACCTGCAGCCACTCCGTCGTCGAGGTGGTCACCGACGACATGCCCTTCCTCGTCGACTCCGTCACCAATGAGCTCTCCCGCCAGGGTCGCGGCATCCACGTCGTGATCCACCCGCAGGTCGTCGTGCGCCGCGACCTGACCGGCAAGCTCCTGGAGGTCCTGCCCTCCGGGGCCGGCTCCGAGCTGCCGCACGACGCGCTCGTCGAGTCGTGGATCCACGTCGAGATGGACCGCGAGACGGACCGGGCGGACCTGAAGCAGATCACCGCCGATCTGCTGCGGATCCTCAGCGATGTGCGCGAGACCGTCGAGGACTGGGAGAAGATGCGCGACGCCGCGCTGCGCATCGCCGACGAACTGCCCACCGAGCCCACCGCCGGTGACCTGCCCGAGCAGGAGGTCGAGGAGGCCCGCGAGCTGCTGCGCTGGCTCGCCGACAACCACTTCACCTTCCTGGGCTTTCGCGAGTACGACCTCACGGAGGACGACTCGCTCGCCGCCGTCCCCGGCACCGGCCTCGGCGTCCTGCGCGCCGACCCGCAGCACGACGGCGACGACCACCACCCGGTCAGCCCGTCCTTCAACCGGCTGCCCGCCGACGCGCGCGCCAAGGCCCGCGAGCACCGGCTGCTCGTCCTGACCAAGGCCAACAGCCGCGCCACCGTCCACCGGCCCAGCTACCTCGACTACGTCGGCGTGAAGAAGTTCGACGCCGAGGGCAACGTCGTGGGCGAGCGGCGCTTCCTCGGACTCTTCTCGTCCGCCGCGTACACCGAGTCGGTGCGCCGCGTGCCCGTCATCCGCCGCAAGGTCGCGGAGGTCCTCAAGGGCGCCGGGTTCTCGGCCAACAGCCACGACGGGCGCGACCTGCTCCAGATCCTGGAGACGTACCCGCGCGACGAGCTCTTCCAGACGCCCGCCGACGAGCTCCGCTCCATCGTGACGAGCGTCCTCTACCTCCAGGAGCGCCGCCGGCTCCGGCTCTACCTGCGCAAGGACGAGTACGGGCGCTACTACTCCGCCCTCGTCTACCTGCCGCGCGACCGCTACACCACCGGCGTCCGGCTGCGGATCATCGACATCCTCAAGGAGGAGCTGAACGGCGCGAGCGTCGACTTCACCGCCTGGAACACGGAGTCGATCCTCTCCCGCATCCACTTCGTCGTCAGGGTGCCGAAGGGCGGCGTGGTCCCCGACCTCTCCGACGCCGACGTCGAGCGCATCGAGGCGCGGCTCGTCGAAGCCGCCCGCTCCTGGGCCGACGGCTTCGCCGAGGCGCTGACCGCAGAGTGCGGCGAGGAGCGCGCCGCCGAGCTGATCCGCCGGTACGGGCACGCCTTCCCCGAGGGCTACAAGGCCGACCACACGCCGCGCGCCGCCGTCGCCGACCTCCAGCACCTGGAGCAGCTCGGCCACGGCGAGAAGGACTTCGCGCTCTCCCTGTACGAGCCGGTCGGCGCGGCGCCCGGTGAGCGGCGCTTCAAGATCTACCGCTCCGGTGGGCAGGTCTCCCTCTCCGCCGTGCTGCCCGTGCTGCAGCGCCTGGGCGTCGAGGTCACCGACGAGCGTCCGTACGAGCTGCGCTGCGCGGACCGTACGCACGCGTGGATCTACGACTTCGGGCTGCGCATGCCCAAGTCGTCCAACGGCAGCGGCGACTACCTCGGCGACGACGGCCGCGAGCGCTTCCAGGAAGCCTTCGCCGCCGCCTGGACCGGCGCCGCCGAGGTCGACGGCTTCAACTCGCTGGTGCTGCGGGCCGGGCTCAACTGGCGGCAGGCGATGGTCCTGCGCGCGTACGCCAAGTACCTGCGCCAGGCCGGTTCGACGTTCAGCCAGGACTACATGGAGGACACCCTCCGCAACAACGTCCACACCACCCGGCTGCTCGTCTCGCTCTTCGAGGCGCGGATGTCGCCGGACCGCCAGCGCGCCGGGACGGAGCTGATCGACGGGCTCCTGGAGGAGCTCGACGGCGCGCTGGACCAGGTCGCCTCGCTGGACGAGGACCGCATCCTGCGCTCCTTCCTCACCGTCATCAAGGCGACGCTGCGGACGAACTTCTTCCAGCGGGCGGAGAGCGGGAAGCCGCACAACTACGTCTCCATGAAGTTCGACCCGCAGGCCATCCCGGACCTGCCCGCGCCCCGTCCCGCGTACGAGATCTGGGTGTACTCGCCCCGCGTCGAGGGCGTCCACCTGCGCTTCGGCAAGGTCGCGCGCGGTGGTCTGCGCTGGTCCGACCGGAAGGAGGACTTCCGTACGGAGATCCTCGGTCTGGTCAAGGCGCAGATGGTGAAGAACACCGTCATCGTGCCGGTCGGAGCCAAGGGCGGCTTCGTCGCCAAGCAGCTCCCCGACCCGTCCGTCGACCGCGACGCGTGGCTGGCCGAGGGCGTCGCCTGCTACAAGACGTTCATCTCCGCGCTGCTCGACATCACCGACAACCTGGTGGCCGGCGAGGTCGTGCCGCCCGCGGACGTCGTGCGCCACGACGAGGACGACACCTACCTCGTCGTCGCCGCCGACAAGGGCACGGCGACCTTCTCCGACATCGCCAACCAGGTCGCCGAGTCGTACGACTTCTGGCTCGGCGACGCCTTCGCCTCCGGCGGCTCCGCCGGATACGACCACAAGGGCATGGGCATCACCGCCCGCGGCGCCTGGGAGTCCGTCAAGCGGCACTTCCGGGAGCTGGGCTGCGACACCCAGTCCGAGGACTTCACGGTCGTCGGCGTCGGCGACATGTCCGGTGACGTGTTCGGCAATGGCATGCTGCTCTCCGAGCACATCCGCCTGGTGGCCGCCTTCGACCACCGGCACATCTTCATCGACCCGAAGCCGGACGCCGCCACCTCGTACGCCGAGCGGCGCCGCCTCTTCGAGCTGCCCCGCTCCTCCTGGGCCGACTACAACAAGGAGCTGCTCTCCACGGGCGGCGGCATCTTCCCGCGCAGCGCCAAGGCGATCCAGCTCAACGCCCACATCCGCGAGGCCCTCGGCATCGAGTCCGGCGTCGGCAAGATGACCCCGGCCGACCTGATGAAGGCCATCCTCCAGGCGCCGGTCGACCTGCTGTGGAACGGCGGCATCGGTACGTACGTGAAGTCGTCGGCGGAGTCCAACGCCGACGTCGGCGACAAGGCCAACGACGCCATCCGCGTCAGCGGCGCCGATCTGCGCGTCAAGGTCGTCGGCGAGGGCGGCAACCTCGGCCTGACCCAGCTCGGCCGCATCGAGTTCGCGCGCGCCGGTGGCCGCATCAACACCGACGCCATCGACAACAGCGCGGGTGTGGACACCTCCGACCACGAGGTGAACATCAAGATCCTGCTCAACGCGGTCGTCGCCAACGGCGACATGACGGTCAAGCAGCGCAACAAGCTGCTCGCCGAGATGACCGACGAGGTCGGGCACCTGGTCCTGCGCAACAACTACGCGCAGAACACCGCGCTGGCCAACGCCGTCGCCCAGTCGCCGTCCCTGCTCCACGCCCACCAGCGCTTCATGCGCAGGCTCGGCAAGCAGGGCCACCTCGACCGGAGCCTGGAGTTCCTGCCCAACGACCGGCAGATCCGCGAGCTGCTCAACTCCGGGCGCGGGCTCTCCCAGCCCGAGCTCGCCGTGCTCCTCGCCTACACGAAGATCACGGCCGCCGACGAGCTGATCCAGACGACGCTGCCCGACGACGCGTACCTCCAGCGGCTGCTGCACGCGTACTTCCCGAAGGCGCTGCGCGAGCGGTTCCCCGAGCAGGTGGACGGGCACGCGCTGCGCCGCGAGATCATCACGACCGTCCTGGTCAACGACACGGTCAACACCGGCGGTTCGACCTTCCTGCACCGGCTGCGCGAGGAGACCGGCGCCTCCCTGGAGGAGATCGTGCGGGCGCAGCTGGCCGCCCGGGAGATCTTCGGCCTGAGCGAGGTGTGGGACGCGGTCGAGGCACTCGACAACGTCGTCGCCGCCGACGTCCAGACCCGGCTCCGGCTGCACTCCCGGCGCCTCGTCGAGCGCGGCGCGCGCTGGCTGCTCAACAACCGGCCGCAGCCGCTGCAGCTCGCCGAGACCATCGACTTCTTCAGCGAGGGAGTCGCCGAGGTCTGGGCCGAACTGCCGCAGCTGCTCCGCGGCTCCGACCTGGAGTGGTATGAGGGCATCCGCGACGAGCTGACCGAGGCGGGCGTGCCCGAGGAACTGGCGCGGCGCGTCGCCGGGTTCTCGTCCGCCTTCCCCACGCTCGACATCGTCGCCGTCGCCGACCGGATGGACAAGGAGCCGATGGCCGTCGCCGAGGTCTACTACGACCTCGCCGACCGGCTCCGCATCACCCAGCTCATGGACCGCATCATCGAACTGCCGCGGGCCGACCGCTGGCAGTCCATGGCGCGTGCCTCCATCCGCGAGGACCTGTACGCGGCGCACGCCGCGCTGACGGCGGACATCCTCGCCGTCGGCAACGGCACGTCCACGCCGGAGCAGCGCTTCAAGGCGTGGGAGGAGAAGAACGCGCCGATCCTGAGCCGGGCGCGGTCGACGCTGGAGGAGATCCAGGGCTCGGACGCGTTCGATCTGGCGAATCTGTCGGTGGCGATGCGGACGATGCGGACGCTGCTGCGGACGCATTCGTAGTCATCCGAGTCATCTGAGTCATCCGAGGTATCTGCGTTATCCGCGGCGGTACGTCGGTGGGGCGCCCCGGGCCGGTTGGCTCGGGGCGCCCCTGTTTGGCGTGCGGGGGCAGGGCGCCCCGGAGGGGTACCCGGAGCGATTGGTTGCCTGAGGGGCGCGGATCGGGTGATGAGATTCGCCATACCCCATCAATTCAGACATTTGGTCTAAGGTAGGTGAGATTGTCTGACGACGGTACGAGATCGAGACGTCAAGATCGAGACGTCAAGATCGAGACGCCGAGATCGAGACGTCTCGATCGAGACGTCGAGATCGAAACACCCGCACCCGAAAACGCAGGAAAGGTCGCGACGAGGCGATGACGGAAGCCATTCTGCTGGTCGGCGGCCAGGGCACCCGGCTGCGCCCGGTCACGGTCCACACGCCCAAGCCGATGGTCCCCGCGGCGGGCGTCCCCTTCCTCGCCCACCAACTCGCCCGGCTCGCCGCCGCCGGCGTCGACCACGTCGTGATGGCCACCTGCTACCTCGCCGAGGTCTTCGAGCCGCACTTCGGCGACGGATCCGCGTACGGCCTGCGACTGGAGTACGTCGTCGAGGACGAGCCCCTCGGCACCGGCGGCGCCATCCGCCACGCCGCACGACGGCTGCGCGGCGGGAGCGGCTCCGGCGAACCCGTCCTCGTACTCAACGGTGACATCCTCAGCGGCGTCGACCTCCGGGACCTCCTCGCCACGCACGTACGGCACGACGCCGACGTCACCCTTCACCTCACCCGTGTCGAGGACCCCCGCGCCTTCGGACTCGTACCGACCGACGACCACGGGCGCGTGCTCGCCTTCACCGAGAAGCCGCAGACCGCCGAGGAGATCGTCACCGACCAGATCAACGCGGGCGCGTACGTGTTCCGGCGCTCCGTCATCGACACGATCCCGGCGGACCGGCCGGTCTCCGTGGAGCGGGAGACCTTCCCGGGGCTGCTCGCCGCGGGCGCGCATCTGCACGGGAAGGTCGAGGACACCTACTGGCTGGACCTCGGCCGCCCCGAGGCGCTCGTCCAGGCCTCGGCCGACCTCGTACGCGGCGTCATCACCTCGCCCGCCCTGCCCGGCCCGCCCGGCGAGTCGCTGGTCCTGCCGGGCGCCGAGGTCGCGCCGGACGCCAGCCTCGCGGCGGGAACCGTCGTGGGCGCGGGCGCCCGCGTCGGGCCGGGCGCGGTCGTGCACGGCTCGGTCCTGCTCGACGGGGCGGACGTGGGCGCGGGCGCCGACATCCGCCGGAGCCTGATCGGCGCGCGGGCCCGCGTCGGACGCCGCACCGTCCTCGAAGGCGCGGTCGTGGGGGACGGCGCGCGCGTGGGGGCCGACAACGAACTGCGGACCGGGGCGCGGGTGTGGTGCGAGGCGGTCCTGCCCGACGCGGCGCTCCGCTTCTCACCGGACGTACCCCACGCATCCCCCACCATCGAAGGGCTTGAGCAGTGACTGTGAACCTTCCCGAGGACAGGCCGGAGAAGCTGCCGGACGGCGGACCGGACCGCCTCGCCGAGTACGTGCCGGAGAACCTCTCCGAGAGTCTCGCCGCCCGGCTGCCCGAGGCCTGGGCCGCGACCCCGCTGACCGTCGTCATGCCCACGTACAACGAAGCGGGCAACCTGCCCGGCATGGCCGAGGCCCTGATGGCGCTCCCGCTGCCCGGTCTGCGCCTGCTCGTCGTCGACGACTCCAGCCCCGACGGCACCGGCGAGATCGCCGAACGCTTCGCCGAGCGGTACGGCAGCGCCCGCATGAGCGTCCTGCACCGCACCGAGAAGGACGGCCTCGGCCGGGCCTACGCGGCCGGCATGGCGCGGGCGGTCGCCGAGGGCGCGCACTACGTCCTGCAGATGGACGCGGACGGCAGCCACCCCGTGGCGAAGGCCGCCGAACTGCTCGGCGTCGCCCTCGCCACGGACGCGGGCGTCGTCATCGGCAGCCGGTACGTCCAGGGCGGCACGCTCTCCGACGCGTGGGGCGCCCACCGCAAGCTGCTCTCCCGCTGGGCCAACGCCTACGCGGGCACCATCCTCGGCACCCGCGTCCGCGACATCACCGGCGGCTTCAACCTGTGGCGCGCCGACGCCCTGCGCGCCATCGACCTGGCCTCGGTGGACAGCGCGGGCTACAGCTTCCAGGTCGAGATGAAGTACCGCGCGCTGCGCCGCGGCTTCGGCGTCATGGAGGTGCCGATCCACTTCGAGGACCGCACGGTCGGCGAGTCGAAGATGAGCCTGATGGTGCAGCTGGAGTCGGTCGTCATGCCGTGGAAGCTGCGGCTCGACGCGAGATCGTCCCCCCAGGGCGGGGAGGCGCGCCGATGACGGCCCCCACCCTCCAGGACACCCCGCCCGCGCCGGTCTCCCAGCCCGCGCCGGTCTCCCAGCCCGTCCCTGCGGCATCCCCCGCCGCCGCTCCCCGCCTCCCCCTGGCCCGCCTGCGCAGGCTCTTCCTTGAGCTCATGAAGTTCGGCCTGGTCGGCGGCAGTGGCGTCGCCGTGAACCTCGTCGTCTTCAACCTCCTCCTGCACGGTCTGGCCTTCGGCGCGATGACGGCGACGGTCCTTGCCAGCTGTGTCGCCATGGGCACCAACTACCTGGGCTTCCGCTTCTTCGCCTACCGCGACCGCGCCTCGCGCACGAAGCGGCAGATCGCGCTGTTCTTCGTCTTCAGCGGGATCGGCGTGGTGATGGAGAGTGTCCTGTTCTACGCGGCGTACCACGGAGCGGACATGAGCGGACCGCTCGGCTCCAACGTCGCCAAGGCGCTGTCGATCGTTCTGGCCTCGGCGTTCCGTTTCCTGGTCTACCGGACGTGGGTCTTCCAGCACGATGCGCGTCGCCACTAACGCGGTCGTACGACGACGGCCGGACCGCGGGGCAGCAGCCCTGCTCACCCCTGCCCTGTCCGTCCCCGCCCTGCTCGTCCTCGTCCTGCTCCTCCTGGTGATCGTCCGCCTGCCCTGGGCGGGCGACCTCGGCATCCACGCGGCGACGATCGAACGCCTGCGCCACGACCTCGTCGACCCGGGCAATCCCCTGGTCGACGCCGACACCCCGAGCCCGTACTACTCGCCCTGGATGCTGCTGCTCGGCTGCCTGGCCAAGGTGACCGGACTCGGCACGTTCGTGGTGCTGCGGGTGGCGGCCCTGATCGGCCTGACACTGCTCGTCACGGGCGTCCGGCACTTCGTACGCACCTTCAGCGACCGCGCCGCGGCGCCGCCGCTCGCCCTGCTCTGCCTGCTCCTGCTCTGGGGCCCGGCGCTGTTCAACTGGAGCGGCTTCCTGGGCCTCAACTCCCTTGCCCTGACGGTCTCGTACCCGAGCACGTTCGCGCTCGGCCTCTCCTTCCACTTCTGGGCGCTGCTGCGGAAGGCGCTGCGGGGCGGGGGCGCGGGGTGGTCCTGTCTCCTCGCTCTCGGCGCGTTCTGGTCGCTGATCCTGTTGAGCCATCAGTTCACGGGCGTCGTCGCGTCGTTGGGCGCGCTGGCCCTGCTGCTCGGCGCCCGGCCGTGGCCCGCGCGGGCCCTGCTGGTCCGGCTGGCCGCGGGCCTGGCGCTGGGGCTGATCGTCCTCGCCGCCTGGCCGTACTACTCCTTCTTCGGCCTCTTCGACGCGGGCGGCCTGGAAGGCATCCACCGCGCCCTCTACCGGCACCTGCTGCCGCACTTCGGCCTGGCGCTCGTCGGGGTCGCCGCCCTGGTCCCGCGCTGGCGCCGCGACCACCGCGACCCGCTGGTGCTCTTCTTCCTCCTCGGCGCGGCGATGTTCGCGGCGGGCGGCCTGACCGGCCACTACTCGTGGGGCCGGGTGCTGCCCGCGGCCCTGATCCCGGCGCAGCTCGCGGTGGCCCTCGAGGTGTTCGAGTCCGGTCGGGCGGGGGTGCGGCGCGCCTTCGCCGGGGCGCTGGGCGCGGCGCTGCTGCTCGGCGCGTGGACCCAGTCGGGCACGCTGGGCTACGCCGTCCCGCGCGCTGCCCTGCCGGCCCCGGTCGCCGCCAAGTACGAGGCGCCGTGGGCGGGTTACGACTGGCTCGGCCCGAAGGTGAAGTACGGCGACGTGGTCCTGGCCAAGACCTTCCCCGCCCGCCAGATCCCCGCCTACGGCCCCTACACGGTCGCGCCCGGCTACCCGGACTTCTTCCTGCCGGACCAGGCGGAACGGGTCGCGGCGGTACGGGACTACTTCGCGCCCGGCACGTCCCGCGCGGACCGCCTGGACATCCTGCACCGGTACGGGGCGCGCTGGATCGTGCAGTACGCGAGCGACGGTGGCCTGCGCGCGGGTGACCCCGCGCTGCGGCGGGCGGCGACGGGGCCGAAGGGGCAGGTCCTGTACGAGGTGGTGGGCTGAAGCTGGACTGTTCGCTCTGGATGTGCGGGCGTTGGGGCCTACCATCGAAGTTCAGCAGCTATCAGCAGCTATCAGCAGCCTGAGCCGACCCTCTGGGGTGATCGTGAGCGACTGGGCCGATCTGACGACCGGTAGGCGAATCAAGCATCTGCGGGGCTCCGATCTGACGCAGCAGGGCCTGGCGGATGCGTCGGGGCTGTCCCTGGCGCTGGTGCAGAAGGCGGAGCAGGACCGGGGAGAGTTGTCCGTCGGTTCGCTGCTGAGGCTTGCGCATGCGTTGAACTCGGATGTGTCGGTGCTCTTGGGGCAGCAGGCTCCTCGCCGGGGGATGAACCGGGACGTCCGCGTCGCCCTGCGCCAACTGTCCGATGCCGTACACGAGAGCGCCCTCGGCGAGTGGGAAGGCATCGACGATCCGAGCACCGTCGACGAACTGGCCGAGGCCCGCGACCTCGCGTGGGCGGCCTACTGGGCGAGCGACACGGCGAACGTGAGCGGCTACGCTTCCAAGGTCCTCATGGAGGGGCAGGTCAGGTATGCCAGCGCCACGGGCAGCGAGCGGGCGCGACTGGGCTCGATCCTGGCGAGCACGTACCGTGTGGCCGCCTCGTGCTCCACCGGGTTCGGCCAGCGTGACCTTGCGTTGAGCGCGCTCACGTCGGCCAAGCACCTTGCGAGGGACGTCGGTGACCCCGTGATGACGGCGCTCCTGGAGTCCACGCTGTCGTGGATCTACCTGCGGGGCGCCAAGTTGCCCCGTGCCGTGGCGGTGGCCGAACGGGCGGCACTGGCGATCGAGCCGTCCTTCAGCAGTGGGTCCCGGCCCCAACTGCTCGCATACGGACGCCTGATGATCTCGGCGGCCGTGGCGGCGTCGAGGCGCGAGGACGAGAGCGCGGCCGACGACTACCTTTCTCAGGCACATGCGGCGGCGGCCCGGCTGGGCCGTGACGAGAAGCTGTACGGAACCAGCTTCGGCCCGACAGCGGCCAGGACTGAGGCGGTCGGAATCCACGTCGCACTCAAGAGCTACGGTCGCGCACTCGACCTCGCCGGTCAGCCCGACATGAAGCAACTCCCCAAGTCCATGTCGAAGGTGGCCCGCAACCGCTACAAGCTGGACGTCGCCCTCGCCCAGTGCGCTGTCGGCCTGCACGACCAGGCGGCGGACACGCTCATCGAGGTGGCGCTGGACGCCCCGGAGTGGGTCAAGCATCAGGCGTTGCCCGGCGTCATCGGGAAGCGGCTCGCGAAGGTGTCGACGGCGCGGGTGCGGAACATCGGCGAGCTGATCGGGATGCCGCTGATCGCGTAGGCCTTACGGGGCGTAGGAGTTGAGGCGTGGCGGCCTCGTCTACCCATACGTCCCATCTCTTCACTGTGGGTGATCGAGTCGACACAATCGACGCATGGTCGGTAGTGAAAGTGAACGAGGGAACGGTCCGCGCGCGGCACGCAGGACCGAGGGGGACGTGAGGCGGCGTCAGGCGCTCGCGGACGCGGCGGCGGGCGTCTCGCCGGGTGAGGCCGAGGTGCGGGCCGGGGCCGTGGGGATAGGGCGGTTTCGTTGCGTGATCTACCTTTCCGGTGCGGCCGGTACCGACATCGTGGTGCCTCGCAAGGAGTGCACGGAGTACGCCGAGGCGTTCGGGTGGGAGATCGCGGACGTCGTCGAGGAGCGGGTGGGGCTGCTGCCGCCGCAGGGACGGGTGGGGCTGGAGCGGGCCGTGGAGTGTGTCAGGAGCGGTGGGGCGGGGGCGGTGCTCACGGCGTGGCGATCGATGATCTCGCCGGCCGTGCAGGAGTACGACGAGGTGGCGCGGGAGATCGAGAAGGCCGGTGGCTTTCTGCACGTGAAGGACTCGGTGCGCGGCGAGCGGAGGGTGGCGCGGTGACCCGGCGGGTGTTCCGTTACGTCCCGTTCGTCATCGAGCAGGACCGGACGGCGGAGCCGGAGTACGAGGCACGGTGCGTGTCCGGCGACGAGAGCGAGTGCGGCGCGGAGTCCGGTACGTGCGGGGACCCGGGGCCGGTGGAGGAGTGGCAGCGCAGGCACACGCAGCAGACGGGCCACCGGCGCTACCGGCGGAACTTCGGTGACTACGCCGTGCTGCGGCCGCAGGCGGAGCGGGCCGAGTACGCGTGCGCGCACGACGGTGAGGGGTGACGTTCCATCCGGCGGCCGGGTGGCCATGGCGTGACGCGTGGCCGCTCGTGGCCCGTGCCGATGACGGCAACTGCTGGGTGACCGGCTCCTGTTGGCTGTACTGCCGACGCGAGGGTGTGCGCGTGCTGTGGGTCGGCTCGGTGCACACGCCCGGCGCGACGGGTGACGTGTACGGGTGCGGCCCGTGCCTGGCGGAGCTGAACCACATGGTGCGCGTCCAGTCGCACGGGCGTGACGCACCGGCGACCGGGAGCGCGCTCTGAGGCCGGGCCGGGAGCACCCGGCCGGGCCTCAGGCGGTGTCAGTGATGTCAGGGGCAGGTGACGAGGACGATGGAGACGGCGGTGCAGGTGACGGAAGCGGCGTCGTTGGCGGGGTTGGGGTCGGTGGGCGCCGACGCGGTGCGCTGACCGGTGACCTTGACCGGGCCGAGAGTCAGCAGGCCCAGCGGGACGCGGAAGGACTTGTGCACGCTCGCGTTGCCGGCGATGGCTCCGTAGGTACACGTCACCGTGGCACCGGCGGCAGTGCATCCGGCGGCGAGATTGGTGGCCCTCGCGCCCGTCGGGAGCTTCGCGGTGAGCGTCGCCGAACTCACGGCTCCGGGGCCGGTGTTGTGGGCGGTGAGCGTGTAGGAGAGGTAGGGCACCAGGAGGCTCAGGTACGGCTGAGCGGTGAGGTCGACGTCGATGTCCGCCTTGGCCGGGGGCGGCGCGGCGGCGAAGGCGATGCCGTACGGGCCGGTGAATCCGCCGATCGTGGCGTTGACGGCGTTGGTCCCGGTGTCGATGACCGAGACGGTGCCGTCGGTGACGTTGGCGGCGTAGACGGCGGTGCCGGACGGACTGACCTGGACCTTGGCCGGGCTGTCGCCGACCGGGACGGTCGCCGCCACGGTACTGGTCGCCGTGTCGATCACCTTCACGTCGTCGCTGCCCCGGTCGGCGACGTAGGCGCGGGCGCCCGACGGGGCGAAGGCGACGCTGTTCGGCGCGTCCCCGACCGGGACGGTGCCGGTCACGGCGTTGGTCGCGGTGCTGATGACCGAGACCGTGTTCCCGCCGTTGTTGGCGACGTAGGCGACGGCCCCGGACGGGCTGACCGCCACACCGGCCGGGGAGGCCCCGACCGGGACGGTGCCGGTCACCGTGTTGCTCGCGGTGTCGACGACCGAGACGGAGTTCCCGTTGTTGTTGGTCACGTAGGCGGTGGTGCCCGACGGGGATATCGCCACGCCGTTCGGGGAGTTCCCGACCTGGACGGTGGCGCTGACCGTGTTGCTCGCGGTGTCGATGACCGAGACCGTGTTCCCGCCGCTGTTCGCGACGTACGCGCGGTTTCCGGAGGGGGTGACGGCCACGTTGAGGGGGTTGCTGCCGACGGGGATGGTCGCGGTGACCGCGTTGGTGTCCGTGTCGATCGCGGAGACGGTGGCCTCGTCGAAGTTGGTGACGTAGGCGTGCGCACCGGCCGGGCTGACCGCGACGCCGACGGGGCTGTTCCCGACGGCGATGCTGCCGGTGACGGTGTTCGTGCTCGTATCGACCACCGAGACGGTGTCGCCGTGGAAGTTGGCCACGTATGCCGAGAGCCCGGCGGTGGCCTGTGCGGGCGCGGGGAGCGCGACGAGGCCGGCCACCGCGAGGGCGCCGCCGGCGGCGAGAGAGGTGAGCCGCCGCCACCGCCGGCCGGCGAGGGGCGACCGGCTCGATCCGGAGGAAGGTCGCGGGGAGCCGGAAGGTCGCGGGGAGCCGGCGGGTGTCAGGGACCCGGAGGGTCTCGGGGGCCCGACGGGCCTGGAGCGTGCGGGTATCAAGGGACTTCCCCCTTCGGCGGTCCGCACCCTGACGGTGGATCCGGAAGACCCCGAGAACCGGCAGCCGTGCGGTCGTACGAGCCCCACCACCGCACGCCGCCCCGATCACCGGGCAACGCCCGGCGACGTCACCGGAATCCTCCCGCTCCCTCAACCACACGGAGGCCGAAACCCCACGGTTGTCCTGATGCGGTCAGAAGGTGGCCGCCCGACACCTTGACACCGTGCCGCACGGTTTCCGCCCCTGGCCCGTCTTCCGGGTCCCAGCCCGGGGGCGAGAGGAAGAGCCGGTCCGTGCCGACAGGGTGACGCCTGAGGGGGCGTTCCGAGTCATCCGGTCCTGATCTCGTAGCGCAGCTGCTGCAGATGCGCGGGCATGACCATCATGTCGGCCTGGATCGGCCGGTCCTCGTTGTCCAGAGTCACCCTGTTCAGCCGGAGGACCGGCTCGTTCTGGCCCAGTCGCAGGGCTTCGCGTTCCTCGGCGTCGGGCATGCGGGCGGTGACATCCTCCCGGACGCGTACGCCGATGTGGCCGAGCCCGGCGAGGAATGTCACGACGCCGCCGCGGATCTTGCCCGTTTCGGCCAAGGGTGTGCCGCGGGCAATGTCCGACGGATAGTACGTGTCCGTCAACTCGCATGGCAGGCCGTCGAGTTCGATGACACGGCGGCGTACGACGACCGGCTCCCCGGCGACGACTCCGAGCAGATCCGCCACCGCGTCCGGTGCGGGCACCTCGCCGGCGTGAGTGATGCGCTGGGTGCCCTTGCCGCCCCGGGCGGCGGCCTCTTCGGCCCAGGCGTCGGGCTGCCCCTTCTTCCGGGGCACCAGGTACGGCATTGAGGTGCTGACCCACGTGTGGTCGCTCACGGTGTCCTCCTGCGTGGCCGGTGGCGGCGACCTTGCCGCTCTGCACGTTGAGCGAAGCACATGAGGGCTGCGCGTCGCATGCGGCCACATGTCGGCCCCGAGAGGCAGCACCTGCGCCTCGCCTGGGCGTGAGTCCAGGCCGACGGCTCACGCGCGCCTCGCTCACCACGGGTGGGTGGGGAAGGGCGGTCGGCTGGAGTGTGGCTGGGGTGTGGGGTGTGGCGGTCGGTTGAGGGGAGGGAGGCACTCAGGTTGTGGGGCGAGCTGGGAGGGTGGCGGTACTCAGGTCGTGCGGCCAGCTGGGGTGCGGCGGCCACTCAGGTCGTGGGGGTCAGCTGGGACGCGGCGGGCGTTCGCGTCGTGGCGACAGGTGAGCCGGGTCGTTCGTGTTGTGGGGGCAGGTGGGCCGGGGCGCTCGCCACGTCGGGCAGGTGGGCCGGGGCGGGCGCACTAGTGGGCCCGCCCCGGCTCACGGGGTGTCAGCGGGTCAGGCTGGCTGCCAGGCGCGCCGCCCTGCGGACTCGGGAGTTCGCTTTCGCGCCTGCCTTGCGGGCCAGGGGGCGTATGACCTTCGACGTCACGCCCACCGGGGTCCAGCGGAGCTGGAGGCGGCCCGAGGCCCGGCCCTCCGGTTCCACCGTGACCTCGTGGGGGAGCGCGCCGCCCCGGTAGTCCACGCGGGCCCTCAGGGTGGGGAAGGTGAGGGGCGCCAGGAGCAGGGCCGTGTTGCGGAGTTGGCCCGAGGTGAGTTGCAGGACCGGGTGGCGCGTGCCCGCGAAGCCATTCAGGGGGAGCGGGGCCTGCGTCAGGTCCAGGCGCACCGTGCCCTCGAAGACGCCGGGGTGGACCGGGTCCAGGCGGAAGGGGGTCTTCATGCGGCGGCGGCCCGGGGCCAGGAGGATCGTGGCGATCTGCGGGCCCACCGGCAGGCGCAGGCCCGGGTCGTACGTGCGGACGGTGAGGTCGACCGAGGCGCCGGGGCCCGGCTCGACCCGGGTGATCTCGTGGCGGAACTGGGCGCTCGGGAAGGGGCGGGAGTCCAGGCCCTGGTCGGTGAGGTCCAGTTCGGCGCGGGCCGCCGACGACCGGGGGACGTGCGCGCCCCAGTAGACGCGGCCCTCCGCGTCCACCGACGTCTCGCGCGGCGCCACCCCGTGGCCGAGGCCCCGCGCCGCCAGCTGGGCCTCCGCCATGCGGCCGTCGCGGACCAACTGGAGGACGACGCGCTCGGCCCGGGGCAGGCGCGCGTACGCGCCGGGGGCCAGCTCCGCCAGGTACGGGTTCACGATGTCCGCGAAGCCCGACAGCCACTCCTCGTCGCGGAACGGCAGGTCACCCGCGTACATCCGGAAGTCGTGCTTGAGGAACTTGTAGTCCTTGGCCTCCCGCACGCCCTCATGGCCGCTCGCCGTCAGGAAAGCGTCGATGAGGCGCTGCACGTGGATGCGGTCGCGGACGTTCGTCAGCTTGTGGCGCTGGTTGGAGATGGACGCCGATTCCGCCGCCTCGTACGGGGCTATGTACCAGCGGTAGACGGGGTCCGGGATGACCGTGAAGGACCTGGCGAGGCAGTACGCCTGCGCCGAGAAGAGCTGGTCCTCGTAGTGGATGCCCTCGGGGAAGCGGAGGCCGTTGCGGTCCAGGAACTCGCGGCGGTACATCTTGCTCGTCGACAGGTGCTCGAAGAACAGCGCCGGTTCCGTCTCGATGCCCTCCACCGTGCGGCGCTCCGCCACCAGGTGCGCCATCCACGTGGAGGTGCGGCCGGTGTCGACGCGGACCCGCTCCACCGCGCCCATCGCGAAGTCCACCTCGCGCTCGCGGTGCGCCGCGAGCAGCAACTCGACCGCCTGCTCGGGGAGTTCGTCGTCGCTGTCCAGGAACATCAGGTACGGGGCGCGGGCGACCTCGATCGCGTGGTTGCGCGGCGCGCTGCACCCGCCGCTGTTCTGCGGCAGGCGGAGGTAGGAGACGCGCTCGTCCTCGGACGCCAGCCGGCGGGCCACCTCGGGGGTGTCGTCCGTCGAGTGGTCGTCGCTGATGATGATCTCGATGTTCGCGTGCGTCTGGCGGCGCAGCGAGGCCACCGCGCGCGGCAGCCGTTCCGCGTCGTTGTAGACGATCACCGTCACGGTGACATCAGGAGTGGTGGTCATCGCTGAGTCGCCTCCTCGGGCGTCGGTGCCGGGGTGCGCTCGTCGACCGGGGTCACGGGCGGCAGGGACTCCTCGCTCTCGCCGAGGAAGACACGGCGTACGACCCGTTCGGCCGCGCGCCCGTCGTCGTACTCGCAGAAGCGGTGCCGGAAGGCGCGGCGCGCCTTGGCCGCCGTCTCGTCGCGCCAGGCGTCGGAGGTGAAGATCTCCGTCAGCTCGTCCTGGGTGCGCGCGACCCGGCCCGGCGCCTCATCGAGCAGGTCGAAGTAGACGCCGCGCGTCTTCGCGTACGTCTCCCAGTCGTCGGCGTACACGACGATCGGTCGGTCCAGGTTGGCGTAGTCGAACATGATCGACGAGTAGTCCGTGATCAGCGCGTCCGCCGCGAGCGACAGCTCCTCCACGGGGTCGTACGAGGAGACGTCGATGACCCGGCCGCTCTTGCGCAGGCCCGCGAGCGGCGAGGTCGCGCCGCCGTAGAAGTAGTGGCCGCGGACCAGGAGCACCGTGTCCTCGCCGAGCCGGTCGGCAAGCGTGGCGAGGTCCAGGCGCGGGGTCCAGGCCGCCTCGTAGTCGCGGTGGGTGGGCGCGTAGAGGATGGCCCGCTTGCCCGGCGCGATGCCGAGCCGCTCCCGGATCGCGCGGATGTCGGCGCCGCCCGCGCTGTAGAAGACGTCGTTGCGCGGGTAGCCGTAGTCCAGCGAGGTGTAGTGCGAGGGGTAGGCCCGCTCCCACATCTCCGTGGAGTGCCCGTTCGCGGAGACGCTGTAGTCCCACTTGTCGATGCGGGCGAGCAGGCTGTGGAAGTTGAGGCCCTTGGACGCGGCCGGGTAGTCGAGCTGGTCCAGGCCCATGCGCTTGAGCGGTGTGCCGTGGTGGGTCTGGAGGTGGATCGCGTCGGGCCGCTTCACGATCGCGTTGGGGAAGTTGACGTTGTTCACCAGGTACTTGGCGCGCGCCATCACCTCCCAGTAGCGCGGCGTGCCGGGCACGATGTGGTCGGTGCCGGGCGGCAGCAGCGGCACGTTCGCGGCCGAGACGACCCACACGGGGCGGATGTGCGGGGCGAGTTCGGCGAGTTTCGCGGCGATCGCCGCGGGGTTGCAGGCCACGCCCCGGTCCCAGTACGCCGTGAAGACCGCGAGCTCGGGGTCGACGGGCCGCTCGAGTGCCCTGCGGTAGCGCAGGTCGCGGACCTTCAGGCCCACCTTGTGCTTGCGCGAGACGACCGCCGACCGGAGCTTGCGCCGCTGCTGGTTGGCCGTCTGGAACGTGCGGTACTTGGTGTACGCGTCCTCTTCGAGGATGCGGCGCCGGACGCCTTCGAGGCCGCCGGGGTGCTGATGCCCCGCGGGCCGCCAGGCGAGCGCCGCCTTCGACGCGCGGTGGAAGAACTCCCTGCGCACGGCGTCGGGGAGCTGTTCGCGGGCGATGATGCGCAGGCAGTCGCCGACCATCACGTCGTACAGCGCGGCGCGCGGCGCCGTCGGCAGGCCGCGTCCGGCGGCGAGCCGCAGCAGCGACTCGTACCGCTCGATGACGCCGTACCGCTCCTCGGGGCTGCCCTTGGGCAGGCTCTCCGCGCGCAACTCCCGTACGTTCAGGGCGACTTGGTCGAGCGCGGCGAGCCGGTCGGCGAGGATCAGCGCGGCGTACGCGGCGAACGTCTCGTCGTCGAGGGCCAGTTCGGCGCGGTGTGCTCGCCAGAAGTCGGCCCGCAGGACCCGGGTGCCGAGCAGCGGCGTGGCCTTCAGGAGGCTCGGGCAGTCCGCGAGCGGCAGGTCGCGGCGGCCCTGCTTGGCGAGGTGCTTGCCGTCGGGGCTCGGCATCCCCTGGTGCCGCCACGTCGAACGGACGTGGTCGACCACGAGGACATCCACGCCGCCCACGCCGTCCACACCGTCCGGCAGGTCGGCCACGCGGTCGGCGACGGCGCGCGGGGCGCCCGTCGGCACGCTGTCCTTGCTGTGCACGAAGTGCAGCCACCGGCCGGCCGCCCGCTCGGCGCCCGCGGCGCGGGCCGCGCCGTCGCCGGTGCCCTCGGGCAGCGGGACGACGGTGAGGCCGGAGCGGTCCGCGGCGGCGGCCTGCGCGGAGGCGCCCACCGCGGCGACGATCACCTCGACGCCGGGCGAGGCCTGGGCGGCCAGGGCGTCCAGGCAGGAACCGAGGTGACCCTGGACGTTGCGGCCGTGGACGATCACGCTCAGCACGGGCCCGGCGCTCCCACCCTGCTCGGGTCCGGAGCCGGCCCCCTGCTCGCGTCCGGCGCTCTCACTCTGCTCGGGCACGGTGGCGCCCCCCTCTCGTGTACTCATGCGGTGGCCGTCCCCCGGTGGGCGAGCATCCGGTCGACGACGCGGGCCGCGGCCCCGCCGTCGTCCAGGTCGCAGAACTCGGCGCGGAACTCGTCGTACGCCTTTCCGTACGGCTCACTCACCGCGTCGAGGTCCCGCAGCGCGGCGATCAGCTCGTCGGAGGTGGGCAGCAGCGGTCCCGGCGCGCGCTTCTCGAAGTCGAAGTAGAAGCCGCGCAGCCGGTCGCGGTAATGCTCCAGGTCGTACGTGAAGAACAGCATCGGACGGCCGGTCACGGCGAAGTCGAACATCACCGAGGAGTAGTCGGTGACCAGGACGTCGGCGATCAGGAGCAGGTCCATGATGTCCGGGTAGCCCGCGACGTCCCACACGAAGCCGTCGCCCGCGCCCGGCACGGGGTCCACGATGTGCGCGTGCGGCCGCACGAGCAGCACGTGGTCCTCGCCCAGCTCCGCGCGCGCCTTCGCCAGGTCGACGCGCAGGTCGAGCAGGAAGCCGCCGCGGTGGCGCTGCTTGTCCTCGCGCCACGTCGGCGCGTAGAGCACGACCTTCTTGCCCTCGGGCAGGCCGAGGAGGCGGCGCACCTTCTCGGCGCGCTCGGCGCGGTCGGGAGCGAGCAGCACGTCGTTGCGGGGGTAGCCCGCCTCCAGGAGCTCACCGCCCAGGTCGCCGCCGAACCGGAAGGCGCTGCGCATGATCGGCGTGCTGAACCGGTTGGGGGAGAGCAGCATCGTCCACTGGTGGCGCTCGCGGTCCAGGTCCGTCAGGTACTGGGTGCTGGCGAAGTGGTCGTTGTCGAAGTCGAAGCCGATCCGCTTCAGCGGGGTGCCGTGCCAGGTCTGGATGATCTGCTGGCCCTCGCGCCGCTCCAGCCAGCGCGGGAAGTGCGTGTTGCCGACGATGTAGCGGGAGCGGGCCATCGCCTCGTAGTACTCGGCGCTGTACACGCGCACCGCCTTCGCGGTGGGGGGCACCTCGCACTGGCCGTCCTTGACGACCCACAGGTGCTCCACCGGCAGACCGCGGCGGACCATCTCCTCGTGGATGGCGCGCGGCGAGTCGCCGTACATGCGGCCGCCGAACACGTCGTACAGGACGGCCTCGCGCAGCGGCTCGTGGCGGGCGGCGGGGTAGGCCTCGGTGCGCAGCCGTGTCTGGCGGTAGCGGCTGCGCTCCTCGGGGCGCAGCTCGGAGTGGGCCATCAGCGCGAGCTGGTCGTACTGGCGGGCCTGCAGCTCCACGCGCTTGCCGTGCGCCAGCACCTCCAGGGGCAGGACGGCGTGGACGGGCGGGGCGAGCTGGACGGCGGTGCGGGAGCCGTCGGGCTTCTGGACGGAGGGCCACCAGAAGCCGGCGCGCAGGGGCGTGGCACCCGCGTAGGCGTAGGTGGGGGCGGGCACGAAGCTCGCCGTGAAGCGGCCGTCCGCCGCCTTCGCCGGGAACGTGTACTCGTGGCCCGACCACGTCTGGCGCAGGACAAGTTCGAGGTCGTGGGCGCCCGGGGCCGGGTAGCTGCCGGTGAGGGTGACGGTGCCGTCGGGGGCCGTGGAGACGTGGTCGACCAGGGGCTGGACGGGCTGGTCGCAGAACTGGAGGTAGCCGCCGGGGCTGCGCCGGGCGTAGACGGTCCTGCTGGGGTCCGCCTGCGCGAACTGGGCACCCGAGAAGCCCTCGCGGTCGTCCAGGATCAGGGCCAGGCGGGTCGACTTCGGCTCGGCGCCGGTGGACTCGACGACCTCGACCGACATGTCCCAGCGGGCGATCGAGCGTTCCGCCTGGGTCGGGCGCAGGCGCTCGTGGTCCTCGCGTATGCCGGTCAGGTCCGCCGTGCTCACGCGGGTGGTGAACGGGACGCGGCCGTCCTGCGGGACGCCGAGGTCGAGCGGGGCGGTGTGGATCGTGCCGGACTCGCGGTGGCGCATGCGCAGGCGGGGCTCGCCCTCGGGCGCGGTGCGCAGGACACCCCGTACGACGAGGTGGGCGCCCTCGGCGCGGACCTCGAGGGCGCGGGCGTGCGCCGTCTCCACGCGGATGGCCAGCTCGCCGTCCTGGATCTGCGGGGCGACCCGGACGTCCTGGGTGACCCAGTGCGCGGGCGGCGTCTGGCCCGAGCCCGTGCCCGCGCCGGACAGCGGTCCGCGCCGCGGCGTCGAGCCCGTGCCTGCCACGGCGATCCGCACGTACCACAGGCCGTCGACCCACTTGCCGCGGTGGCGCAGCCGCGCCGGGTTCACCAGCGCGCCGAAGCCCGCCCAGTCGGCGTGCCGGAACTCGGCGCCGGAGGCCACCGTCGCCTCGGGGTCGAGATGGCTGCGCGCGGGCACGATGACCGTGCGGCGGCTGCCCTTCTCCTTCAGGATCAGCGACTTCAGCGCCTTGGTCCGCGACTCGGCGCCGATCTGGCGCGCGAACGCCCAGCCGGACAGCCACAGCTTGTCGTCGTGCCAGGCGGCCTCGTCGAGGCGGCTGCGCAGGCGCAGCTCCGGGTCCAGGCGCAGGACCGCGTCGGGGACGGGGTCGGTGGGGTCGAGGAAGGGGTAGTCGGCCTTCGGGTGCAGCGTCCCGGAGACGGGGATCGAGCCGGGGTGCTCCTTCTCGAACTCCAGCTGCCCGACCAGTTCGTCCAGGCGGCGGTGGACGGTCAGGTACAGCTTCAGCTTGTGCGGCACGTGCAGCGCGCGCACCGCGTCCTGGCCGATCTCGCGGACCAGGCGGCCCACGTGCTCCAGGAAGGCCTCCTGGTAGGCGGCGTCCGAGCCCGGGAGCACTTTCCAGAAGAGGGGGATCTCCTCGGCGAGCGCGTTGTGGTCGTAGACCTTCAGGTGCTCGGCGTACATCGGGTCGTCGTCGATGTGCGCCAGCATGAACTCGCGCACCATGCGGATCGACCTCACGCGGTCGATCAGGCCCTGCGGGTTGGTGCGGTTCTGCGTGATGGAGCGCTCGCCGATCTCCCGCTCGCGCCAGTTGTAGATCGGCTCGCTGAGGACGTCCACCGACTCGGCGAGGTAGTGCGCGGGGACGCTGACCGGTGCGTCCTCGTAGAGCATGGCCTCGGGGTAGGCGAACCCGTGCTTCTCCCAGAAGGAGCGGCGGTAGACCTTGTTCCACGCGGTGCGGTCGGTGAGCAGCGGGCGGAACTTCGACACGTGCGTACGCAGCCGGGTCGCCGCGAAGGGCACGCGGTGCACGGGGGACTGGACGTGGCCCGCGGAGCGGAAGCGGGTCACGTTGCCCGCCGCGAAGTCCGAGCCCGTCTCGTCGAGCGTCTCGATCAGCAGCGCGTACGCCGTGGCGGGCAGGGTGTCGTCGCTGTCCACGAACGCGAGGTACTCGCTGTCCGGGGACATCTCCCGCACACCCGTGTTGCGCGCCGCGCCCAGGCCCTTGTTCTCCTGGGATATCAGACGGAAGCGCGGGTCGGCATCGGCGAACGCCTTCGCGATCACCGCGCTGCCGTCCGTCGACCCGTCGTCCACCATGATCACTTCAAAGTCGGGGAAAGTCTGGGCCGCCAGGGACGCCAGACACTCGTCGAGGTAGAGCTCGACGTTGTAGACGGGGACGACAACACTCAGCCGTGGCTGCACGCGCACTCCTTCTGTTGCTAAACGCTCCCATAGTGTAAGGATCCGCGTATTGATGCGACAAAAGGGATAGCCTTATCGGCTCGGGGTAGGCGATGGGGTTAGCCCTTGCCGCCCCCGGTGAACCGCTCGTACTCCTTCAGCACGTCCGCCGTGGGTCCGTCCATCCGCAGCTCGCCGCGCTCCAGCCAGAGCACGCGTTCGCAGGTGTCCCGGATCGACTTGTTGTTGTGGCTGACCAGGAAGACCGTGCCCGCGCGCTTGCGCAGCTCGCGGATGCGGGCCTCGGAGCGCTTCTGGAAGGAGCGGTCGCCGGTGGCCAGGGCCTCGTCGATGAGGAGCACGTCGTGGTCCTTGGCGGAGCCGATGGAGAAGCGCAGCCGCGCCGACATGCCCGAGGAGTACGTCCGCATGGGCAGCGTGATGAAGTCACCCTTCTCGTTGATCCCGGAGAAGTCGACGATGTCCTGGTAGCGGTCCCGGATCTGCTCGCGGGACATGCCCATCGCCAGGCCGCCGAGGAAGACGTTGCGCTCCCCTGTCAGGTCGTTCATCAGGGCCGCGTTCACGCCGAGCAGGGAGGGCTGGCCGTCGGTGAAGATGCGGCCGTTCTCGACGGGGAGCAGCCCGGCGACCGCCTTGAGCAGCGTCGACTTGCCCGAGCCGTTGGTGCCGATAAGCCCGATGGCCTCGCCCTTGTACGCGGTGAACGAGACCTTCTTGACGGCGTGCACCTTGCGGGTGCCCGGGGACTCGCCCTTGCCGCGCCTGAGGATGCGGCCGAGCGCGGCGGTCGCGCTGCCGCGGCCCGCGGTGGCGCCCGCGCCGTGCACGCGGTAGACGATGTCGACCTGGTCGACGATGACGGTGGGGGCGGTGCCCAGGTCGGGGACCTGCGGGGGCACGGCATCTGCTTTCGTCTCAGCCACGGCCGTACGTCTCCTCTGCCTTCCAGAAGTAGATGAACCCGCCGACCCCGGCGAGCAGCGCCCAGCCCAGCGCCCAGAGCCACACGTGGTGCGGGAGCTGGTCCCGCTGGAAGCTGTCGATCAGCGCGAACCGCATCAGGTCGATGTAGACCGCCGCGGGGTTGGACTCCAGGACGACCTTCACGATGTGCGGCAGGTTCTGGTCCTTCAGGACGGCGTCGATGCTCCACATCACCCCGGACACGTACATCCAGGTCCGCAGCACGAACGGCATCAGCTGCGCGATGTCCGGCGTCTTGCTGCCGAGCCGCGCCATGACCAGGGCCAGGCCGGTGTTGAACGTGAACTGGAGCGCCAGGACCGGGACCACGAGGAGCCAGGACGCCGTGGGCGGGACGCCGAAGCAGAGAAGGATCACCAGCAGCGCGCACATGGAGAAGAGCAGCTGCTGGAGCTGTTGCAGGCAGTACGAGATCGGCAGCGCGGCCCGCGGGAAGTGCAGGGCCCGCACGAGGCCCAGGCTGCCGGAGATGGCGCGCGTCCCCGCCATCACGGACTGCTGCGTGAACGTGAAGATGAAGACGCCGGTGACGAGGAACGGGACGTAGTCCTCGACGTCGCGCTTGGAGTCCATCAGGACGCCGAAGATGAAGTAGTAGACCGCCGCGTTCAGGAGCGGCGTCATCACCTGCCAGACCTGGCCGAGCTTGGCCTGGCTGTACTGGGCCGTCAGCTTGGCGGTCGCGAAGGCGGTGATGAAGTGGCGCCGCTGCCAGAGCCGGCGAACGTAGGCGGGCAGGGAGGGGCGGGCGCCGCTGACGGTCAGGCCGTACCGGGCGGCCAGCTCGGTGGGGGAGAGCGCCGGTTCCGGTGCCGTGGGGGTGGCGCCGGGCGCGGGGGGCGAGGGCGCGGGGACGGTGGGGTGCGCCGGAGGGGTCGCCGTGCCGGTCGCTGTGGAGGGCGGGGTGGGGGGCGGTGTGTCTAGGGCCTGGCTCACATCCGCTGCTTTCGCTCGGGGGAAGCGGGGGTGACGTACGGAAGGGGTGTACGCCAGTGGGACATCGGGGATATTCGGGTCATCTGAGATATCCGGGACGGTGACAGAGTACGTCGGGACGGGCCCGTATCGTCGCAACGCCGAGCGTAGGGCGCGTTACGTCGGGACGCAACCGTATCGTCGTCACGCTCTATGCTGTCCGTATGACGACGAGCAGGCCAGCAGGTGAACAGCCGCGCCGCAGGGTCCCCGCCGGAGCCGCCGTGCTCCGCGAGGACGTGACCGAGGCCATCAGGTCCGCCGTCTTCGAAGAGCTCGCCTCGGTGGGCTACGCGCGCATGTCGATCGAGGGCATCGCCCGCCGCGCGGGCGTCGGCAAGACCGCCGTCTACCGCCGCTGGCGCTCCAAGCTGCACCTCGTGCTCGACCTGGTCTCGGCCATAGCGGTGCAGGGCCTTCCGGCGCCCGACACCGGATCCCTGGAGGGGGACCTGCGGCTCCTGTACGAGGTGACCTCGCGCGCCCTGCGCCACCCCGTCGCCTCCCAGGTCATCCCCGACCTCCAGGCCGAGGCGGCACGCAACCCCGAGATCGCGGAGGCACTGCAGAAGGCGCTGCGCGAGGGGCAGCACGGAGTCGCGAGCGGGATCGTGCGGGCGGCCATCGAGCGGGGCGAGATGCGGACCGGCGCCGATGAGGACCTGGCGCTGGATCTCGTTTCCGGGCCGCTCTACTGGCGGTCCGTGGTGGTGCGGGGCGAGGTGCCGAAGGGGTACGTGGGGAGACTGTCTACGGCTACGGCTGCGGGGTTGCGGGCGCTGTAGGGCTGCGTGCGCGGCGGCTGCGGGCCGGTGGGGCGTCTTGGGTTCAGTGCTCGCCGCGGTCCCTAGGAAGCACGCCCCGGCAGCACCGCACCGACGAGGGATTCGGACGCTCCCGGGGCGGCCTGACCTGCAAGATTCATCTCGCCGGTGAGGGTGGACGCCGCCCCCTGGCGCTGCTGATCACTCCGGGCCGGTGGGGTGACGCCCCGCAGCTCATCCCGGTTATGGAATGCATCCGTGTCGGCCGCCTCGGTGGCGGACACCCCCGCACGCGGCCCGACCATCTCGGCGGCGACAAGGCGTACTCCTCCCGTCGTAGCGCAGAAACGAAGTTGAGCGGACGATCAACGCGTTGAAGAACTTCCGGGCGGTGGCCACGAGGTTTGACAAGAGGGCCTACATCTTTCACGGCACCGTGACCGTCGCAGCAATTCGCCTGTGGCTTGGTTCCTGAACCGGTCGAGGAGCCTGGGATTCCCCAGCATCACCGCACGAGTCCGATGGCCTCAATCTCGATCATCCACTCAGGGTTGGCGAGGGAGGAGACCTCGACGAACGACTCCGCGAGGTGCGGCTTGTCCGGGAAGTGTTCCGCGCGCAACTTGGCGAAGATGTCCTGCTGCCCGATGTCGGTGACGAACACGGTCGCCTTGACTACGTCAGCGAGGCTGGAGCCCGCGTTTGTTAGGACCGTCGACAGATTCGCGAGCGACTGACGGGCTTGCGTCTCGAAGTCCCCGGCGCCGACCGTGGCTCCCTGGGCATCAATCGGCGCCTGCCCCGAGGTGAAGACCAAGTGCCCGACCCGGACGCCAAGCGATATACCGGCCGACTCGTACCAGTCGGGTTCTGCGGAGACGCGCACGCGCTCAGTGGCAGGCTGGGTAACGGACATACTGATGGCACTCCCTCAAATTTGCACACGCGGAGCCGGGCAGCTGTGATCATCCCGGCTTGCTCGACAGCCACGAGGTCCTGAGATTCATTCCCGAGGACTTGCATGTCCGCTTCGGCACAACTCGGGTGACAGTCGGCCACCTACATGAGCGCGCCGCATCCCAGGCATGATCCACCGGACAGGCCCTAGAGATCGTCTTCAAAGGGGCAGATCCAGAGCAGGAGGGACGGTGGCCTGGACCGTACGGGTTCACATGAAACGTGGGCCGGCACACCGCGATACGACATCTCGTCAAGCTGACGCGAAAAGACTCGAACTTGCTTCGCCTGCCGCACCGGTCTGCGATCCTGGAGATCGATCGAGAGGGGCCGCAGGTATGGAGTGGAAGACCTACGGTGAGCGACAGGTCTACACCAACAAGTGGGTGAATCTGTGTCTGGTCGACGTCCAACAGCCCGACGGGCGCAGGTGGGAGTACCACGTCGTTCGCCTTCGTCACCTGGCCGTGGCTGCCGTGGTGAACGACCGCAAAGAGGTCCTGATGATGTGGCGGCACCGCTTCATCACAAGTTCGTGGGCCTGGGAGTTGCCCATGGGTTTGGTGGAGGAGGGGGAGACTCCCGAAGAGGCCGCGGGGCGGGAAGTTCTGGAGGAGACGGGCTACAAGCCCGGCCCCATCAAGCCGCTCGTCTATGCCGAGCCCGCCAATGGGATCACCGACTCCCAGCACCACGTCTTCCGCATCGACGGCGCCACCTACTCGGGGCCGCCGACCGAGAAGAACGAGTCTGACCGCATCGAGTGGATTCCCCTCTCGGAGGTCCGGGGCATGATCGACCGCAAGGAGATCGTGAGCAGTGGATCGCTCGTCGGTCTCCTGTACCTGCTCATGGACGAATCGTTCCGCTGACCGGTAGGAGAGCCCGTAGCCGCGCCTCGAAGGCCAGGGCTACGGGCTCCTGCCTGTGCGGTGCCAACTGGTCGTAGAACTCCCGGAGGTGGCCTGTCACGCGCTCGGATGCCACCGCTGACGCTGACTCCAACGCTTGCGTGGCCGTGTGGCACGCCTGATCAAGCTTGCCTTGATCCAACTGCGTGCGTGCCAGCCAGAACGAGTGGAACGCGCGGCCGCGCTGGTTGGCACGGTTTGGCCAGCGATGACTTCTCCGACTCGGCTTGGCGTCAGCCCGCATCGCCGGGCAACCATCGACGGGTAGATGCCCGCCCTGGCTTTCACCATCCGGAAGACTCGGGCGAAGTCGCGCACCCGGCAAGCGTCGAGCATCTCCGGGTCAGTCAGCAGCCCGGCAGGAAGTTCCTGCGGTCCGGCCTGCTCGGTCATCGCGAAGCTCCCACGGACTACCCGACGTTGCTGCGTGTCACCTGCCGTGATGTTACCCAAGTTGGGTAATCGGCTGGGCCTTTCAGCACGGTCGGCCAACTCGCGATGCTTCGAGCATGGTGAACGAACAGATGCCAGCTGCTTGCCCGGCGGCGCGGTCCATCGGCTCGGAGCCGATTCGTTCCCTCGGCAAGGAGGAGGCGCAAGTGACCGACGAAGCGGTGCAACCGGATGTCGGGGCCCTCATGGTGGATACGCGCACTGACAAGACGGGCTACGTCATGGGACATGAGGGCCCGTACGTACAACTTCGGCCACCTCGCGTAAAGGGTGTTGCAAAATGCCCGGAACCGAGCCTTCTGCAACACCCTTCAGGCCCTAGCGGTCGGGGTCGGGGCGGCGTGCGGCCAGGCGGTCCATGAGGGTCGCGCTGCGCGAGAGCACCTGCCGCTCCTCCTCCGTCAGTTCGGCCTCGATGGCCACCGCCAGCCAGCCCGCCCTGCGGCCGCGTTCCGCGTCCAGTGCGGTTCGGCCCGCGGGGGAGAGTTCCAGGAGGGTCTTGCGGCCGTCCGTCGGGTGGGGTCTGCGGGCGACCAGGCCCTGATCGAGGAGGAGGCCGACCGCGCGGGCCATCGACTGGGGGCGTACGCGCTGATCGTTCGCGAGGTCGCTGGTGGTCATGGCGCCGTCGCGGTCCAGCACCCCGAGGACGGCGATCTGCCCGTGCGGGATGCGGTCCTCGCGCTGCACGCGCCGGGTGAGCTTGCCCATCGCGGTACGCAGTTCGGCGGCGACGGCGGCGGCTTCCGGGGTGGGCATAGGGCACTTTAACCCGGAAGCGGCTTTGCGCAGCGGAACTGAGCAGCAATGGTGAACAGCGCAACTGAACAGCACGACTGAACAGCGCAACTGAACAGCCGTGCTGTACAGTTTCGTCGCGTCGGGTCCAGCGCCAGCGTCGTCGCAGCCAGGGTCCGGCACGCGACAACGGGGAGGAACCTCCATGCCCGCACAGACCGCCGTCCGCGGTGTCACCGCCCGCGCCGTCCTCGACAGCCGCGGCAACCCCACCGTCGAGGTCGACGTCGTCCTCGCCGACGGATCCCTGGGCCGGGCCGCCGTCCCCTCCGGCGCCTCCACCGGCGCCCGCGAAGCCGTGGAACTGCGCGACGGCGACCCCGAGCGCTGGCACGGCAAGGGTGTCGACCGGGCCGTGGCCCATGTGAAGGGTGAGATCGCGGACGCCGTCACCGGGCGCGACGCCGACGACCAGGCGGGCCTCGACGCCGCGCTCGTCGCGCTCGACGGCACGCCCACCAAGGCGCGGCTCGGCGCCAACGCCCTGCTCGGCGTCTCCCTCGCCACCGCGAAGGCCGCCGCGCTCTCGCACCGGCAGCCGCTGTACCGCTACCTCGGCGGGGCCGACGCCCGGGTCCTTCCGGTGCCGATGATGAACATCGTCAACGGCGGCGCCCACGCCGACAACCCGCTGGACTTCCAGGAGTTCATGATCGCGCCGGTGGGCGCGCGGACCTTCGCCGAGGCGGTCCGGATGGGCTCCGAGGTCTTCCACACGCTCCGCCGCGATCTGCTGGCCGCGGGGCACTCCACCGCCGTCGGCGACGAGGGCGGCTTCGCGCCCGCGCTGCGTACGGCCGAGGAGGCGCTCGACTTCGTCATGGCCGCGATCGAGCGTGCCGGGTACCGACCGGGACCGGACATCGGCCTCGTCATGGACCCGGCGTCCTCGGAGTTCCACCGGGACGGCGTGTACGTGTACGAGGGCGAGGGAGTTCGGCGTACCTCCGCCGAACAGGTCGACTACTTCGCCCAGTTGATCGACGCGTACCCGATCGTCTCGGTGGAGGACCCGATGGCCGAGGACGACCTCGACGGGTGGCGCGAGCTGACGGCGCGGGTCGGCGGCCGGTGCCAGCTGACCGGCGACGACGTGTTCTGCACGAATGAGGCGCTGGTGCGGGACGGCATCCGTACCGAAGTGGCGAACGCGGTCCTGGTCAAGGTCAACCAGATCGGGACGCTGACCGAGGCGCTCGGGACGGTGGGCGCCGCGCGGCGGGCCGGGTGGGCGGCGGTCATGTCCCACCGCTCCGGGGAGACGGAGGACACGACCATCGCGGACCTGGCCGTCGCCACCGGATGCGGCCAGATCAAGACCGGCTCCCTGTCCCGTTCCGACCGCACCGCCAAGTACAACCAACTGATCCGGATCGAGGAGGAGTTGGGGGACTCGGCGGTCTACGGGTACGCCGCCGGGTGAGGCGGGCGGGAAGGTGAGGGCAGGCGCTAGGGTCTGTCTTTCGGATCAGGCCGGACTTGGGTGGCCTTGCCTTGGGTGGGGCTTGAGCGGGGTCTGGTGCGTGCAGCTGCAAGGCGGAGGAGGGCGGCAACGCGGAGCGTTGGCAACCGACGACAACGCCGCAGATGTGCGTGCCAGGCCCCGCGACCCCGGACAGATCCGAAAGACAGGCCCTAGCGGCGTTCCGCCGTCGGGTGCAGGCGCAGCCAGCCCGCCCACGCCGAGGCCACCATCTCGCGCACGTCGTGCTTGGCGGACCAGCCGAGTTCCGTGGCGATGCGGTCCGCGGAGGCGACCACGCGGGCCGGGTCGCCGGGGCGGCGGGCCGTCACCTGCGCGGGGGTGTCGTAGCCGGTGACGTCGTTGATCAGGTCCGTCATCTCGCGGACCGAGACGCCCTCGCCGCGGCCGATGTTGAGGGTGAGGTCCGTGCCGGGCGCGGCGGACGCCAGCTTGCGGGCCGTCGCCACATGGGCCTCGGCGATGTCGACGACGTGGATGTAGTCGCGTACGCAGGTGCCGTCGGGGGTGGCGTAGTCCGCGCCGAAGACGCGCGGGGCCTCGCCGTCGGTGAGCTTCTCGAAGACCATCGGGATGAGGTTGAAGACACCGGTGTCGGCGAGACCGGGCGCCGCCGCTCCCGCCACGTTGAAGTAGCGCAGGGACGCCGTCGCCAGGCCGTGGGCGCGGCCCGCCGCCCGGACCAGCCACTCGCCGGCCAGCTTCGTCTCGCCGTACGGGCTCATCGGCAGGCACGGCGTGTCCTCGGTGACGAGGTCGACGTCGGGCATGCCGTACACCGAGGCGGAGGAGGAGAAGACGAAGTGGGCGACGCCCGTCGCGACCGCCGCGTCCAGGAGGGCGCGCAGGCCCTCGACGTTCTCCCGGTAGTAGTGCAGCGGGCGCTCCACCGACTCGCCGACCTGCTTCTTTCCTGCCAGGTGGACGACGCCGGTGACCGCGTGCTCCGCAAAGGTGCGCGTGAGCAGGTCACCGTCGAGGACCGAGCCGACCACCAGCGGTACGCCGTCGGGGACACGCTCGGCGATGCCGGTGGACAGGTCGTCGTAGACCACGGCCCGCTCGCCCGCCTCCGTCATGGCGCGGACGACGTGCGCCCCGATGTATCCGGCGCCGCCGGTGATCAGCCAGGTCATGGTCGTCTTGTCCCGTCTTGTCGCGAGTGTGGTGCGTGAGGTGCAGTGTCGCAGAGGCGTTGTCCGATGCGTGTCAACGGCCCCCGACGGCGCCCCGCACGGAGCGGGCGAGCCGGGCGACGCGCCGTTTCGCGACGCCGGCCACCCCCCGCACGCCGGGCGCGAGCCGCACCGAGAGGTTCCCGGCCTGGGTGGCGTACGGCTGGACGAGCAGGATGCCGCGCCGCCTGCTCGGCACCACCGTGCGGCGCAGCAGCCCGGGCCCTGAGACGGCGTTCGCGGTCGTGTCGCGCGTCGTCCCGTCGTCGAAGTGCAGCCGCAGGCGTATGTCCCACACCCCGTCGGCCAGTGACCCGAGGTCGAGCAGGGCCGTGGCCGTCCAGGTCTCGCCCGGCTTCTCGGGGGTGAAGGCCGCCGTCCTGCGCAGTCCCGGCTGGCCGCCGTTGCGGGGCACGAGCTCGACGTCGACGGTGGCCGGGCCCGCGTCCGCGACGCGCCCGTACAGCTCGCGCAGCCGCAGGGTCAGCCGCGAGCCGCCCGCGGCCGGGCGCAGCTCGCCGTCGACCGCGATGGGCAGCAGGCGCACGGGGCGGACGAGCAGGTGCTCCAGGGTGACCTGGGGGAGGTCGTCCGCCCAGACGGGCGTGGTGTCGGCCGCCCTCGCGTACGGCGGGGACAGCCGCGCGGGGCGCGCCGCCACCTGCTTGAGGCGGGCCAGGTCGCGCGGCTCCTCGGAGGCGAGCAGGACGCGGGCGATGACGCGGCCCGGTGCGGGCGCCGCGTCGAGGTCGGCGTCGTCGAACGTCGCCAGGTAGGCACGGGTGAGGGCCCACCACTCGCGCTGGTACTCCTTGCCGCGCGAGGTGAGTTCGCGGGTGTACATGCGCAGGCCGTGTTCGAGGAACTTGGCGCGGGCCGCCCGCGCGAGCCGCTTGCCGCCGGTGCCGCGCGCGTCCCGCAGGATCTCCACGGACTGGCGGTGCGCCTCCATGCGGGCCTGCCAGTTGGCGATCCCCGAGCGGTCCAGGGAGATCGACAGTTTGGCGGCGGCGCGGCGCACATGCCAGACGTAGACGGTGTCGGGGACGAGCGCGATGCGCGGGGCGGCGGCCAGTATGCGCGCGGTGAAGACGAAGTCCTCGTAGACGAAGCGGCCTTCGGGGAAGCGGATGCCGTGCTCGCGCAGGAAGTCCGTGCGGTAGAGCTTGTTGACGCAGAGCGTGTCGTGGACAAGCCGGGTGCGCAGCTCGGGGCGGGCGACGAGCCGCGCCTTGGTGTAGAGCTCGGGCTGCCAGGGCACCTCGCGGCCCGACGGCAGCTCGCGGCGCACGCACAGCCCGGCGGCGACCTCGCTGCCGTGCCGGTGCGCGGCGGCGAGCAGCGCGCCGACCGCGCCGGGCGGCAGCACGTCGTCGCTGTCGAGGAACATCAGGTACGGCGCGGCGGCGGCGTCGATGCCGTCGTTGCGTGGCGTGCCGCAGCCGCCGCTGTTGGTCTCCCGGCGGATCACGCGGACGCGGGGGTCGGTGTCGGCGAGCGCGGCCAGGACCGCGACGCTGTCGTCCGTCGAGCAGTCGTCGACGGCGATCACCTCCCGGACCGCGGGTCCTTGGCGCAGCGCGGAGCGCACGGCGTCCGCGACGTGGGCGGCGTCGTTGTAGCCGATCACGACGACGGAGACCTGGCCGCGGGAGGCCTGGTTCTGGGCGGACGGTTGGGGCAGGGTGCGTTCCACAGTGGAAATTTTAGATGCTGCTCGTAATTATCCGATTAAGGGGGTTTTCGTGGGCGGGGCATGCCCGGCGCCGGCCCTCTCAATGTGCGGACGTCACCCGTGCGAGTACTTCCCCGGTATGCGGACTCCAGTCCACGATCACCGCTTCCGGTGGCGCCTTCTGCTGGGGGGTGAGCAGCAGCCACCGCACGTCGTAGCGGCGGACGATCGCGGCGCGTTCGGCGCGCGTGGAGCCGGGGGCGAGGTAGGCGCGCACGGCCGCGAGGCGGCGGTTGCGGACGGCCTCGTCGAGGGAGGCGTCGGGCCAGGCGGGCGCGAGGAGGTTGGCGCCGTAGCCGGGCACGGAGCGGGTGGGGCGGTAGCCGTCGGTCAGGACGACGTCGCCCCGGCGCATGTGGCCGACGGCCCACTCGTAGCCCGGCCAGCGCGGTGGCTGGTCGAAGCCGACGGGGTCGAGGGCGCGCGGCACGACGGCGCCCGCCTGGATCTGGAAGAACCCGACGCAGGCGCCGAGCGCGGCGGCCCCCGCGAGCGCGCCGCGCCGCCAGCCCCAGGGGCGGGGCGCCGCGAGCTCGATGGCCAGGGCGAACTGGAGGGGCACGAGGGTCAGGCCGAGGATGCGGCCGTACGTGTAGTGGCCGCTGACCCAGCCGTACGCGACGACCAGGCACTCCAGGGCGAACATCAGGACCAGCGGATCCCTGCGGTCCCGGCGCAGGCGCAGCCACAGGGCGGGCAGGCCGAGCAGCGCCAGCCAGAAGCGCTGCGGCATCTCCGTGTACAGCTGGCGGTGGATCCAGTCCACAGACGCGTCCCCGACCAGGGAGAAGACGCTGTAGTACGGCCAGAGCGCCGCAACCACCGCCGCGGTGGCGGCCGTTGCCGGCCAGGCCCACACCAGGCGGCCCGACGCCGCGAACGCGACGACGCCGAGCACCGCCGCCACCGACGAGATGGGGTGGACGAGCAGGATGAGACCGCACAGGGCGCCGAGCCCCGCGTACGGCCACCAGCCGGGCCGCGCGGCCCGGGCCAGCGATCCCGCCCACGCCCAGGCCCAGAACGCCAGGCCGATCGCGAAGGTCGAGGGGTAGCCGAGGTTCCCCGTCATCGACATCAGACCCAGATAGCCGCTCCACCACGCCATCCGGGTGCCCCACAGCAGCACCATCGCGGCCAGTGCGAGGACCGGGGCCCACGGGCGCGGCGTCAGGACGCGGACGAAGCGGCCGATGCCGGTGAGCAGGACGAGCAGGTTCAGCGGTCCTGAGACCTTCACGACCTCCCAGCCCGCGAGGCCCGTGACCTTGGCGAACACCCCCTGCGCCACGGCGTACGGCGAGTAGTACGCGCTGCCGCGGCCCGGCAGGTCGGCCATCGGGTGGGCCGGGTGGAGCAGGTTCTCCTTCAGGCGCTCGACGACGGCCGCGTGCTGGCCGAAGTCGCAGCACATCGGGACCCGCCAGAACGCCAGCGACATCACCAGCCAGAAGAGACCGCCGAGGACGAGGTAGGGGCTCGGGCGGCGGCGCGACCCGCCGCCCAGCGCCGTCGCGCCGTGGCAGGCCCGGCGCGTCAGCAGCGCGCCGCTCACCGCATCAGCCTCTGTGCCACCCGGGCCGCCGCCCCGCCGTCGTCCAGGTCGCAGTACGACTCGCGGAACGCCGCGTACGCCTCCGCGTGCCGGGCCGCGATCGCGTCCAGGTCGCGAAGCGCCTCGACGACCTCGCCGGTGGAGGCGAGCAGCGGGCCCGGGGCGTGCGTCTCGAAGTCGAGGTAGAAGCCGCGCACCGTGTCGCGGTAGTGCTCCAGGTCATAGGCGTGGAAGAGCATCGGGCGCCCGGTGTGCGCGAAGTCGAACATCAGCGAGGAGTAGTCCGTGACCAGCACGTCGGCCAGGAGCAGGAGTTCCGCGGCCCGCGGGTAGGCGCTCACGTCGCGCACGAAGGGGGCGCGGGCGCCCGGCAGCCTGCCCGCCGTCAGCGGGTGCTTGCGCACGAGCAGCACGTGGTCGTCGCCGAGCACGGACTCGACCGCGCGGAAGTCGAGCGCGGGCTCGTAGCGGAACCGGCCGGGGGAGTACGCGAGGTGGTCGCGGTACGTCGGCGCGTACAGCACGATCCGCTTGTCCGGCGCGATGTCGAGTTCGCGGCGGACCCGGTCGGCGACCTTCTGGCGGTCCTCGGCGAACAGCACGTCGTTGCGGGGCGAGCCCGCTTCGAGGACCTCGCCGTCGTAGGCGAGGGCGCGCCCCAGGTGGGGGGTGGAGAAGCGGTTGGGCGAGACGAGCACGTCCCACTGGCGGGAGAGCCTCGGCAGCGCGTCGAGGTGGCCGTGGTCGGCGTAGAGGGTGTCGGTCAGGTCGGTGCCGATGCGCTTGAGCGGGGCGCCGTGCCAGGTCTGGACGACGGTCTGGCCCGCGCGGCGCTCGAAGAAGTCCGGCAGGTGGCCCGCGGTGACGATGCGGCGGCAGCGGGCCAGCGCCTCGTACCAGTCGGCGCTGTGCTCCTCGACGCCCCGCGCGCCGGCCGGGACCGGGGTCTGCTGGTCGTGCGTGACCCACAGGTGCTCGACGGCGGCGCCGCGCCGCACCAGCTCCTCGTGGACGGCGCGCGGCGAGTCCCCGTCGAAGTAGAGGACGGCGTCGGTCAGGGGCAGCGTGCGGCGGCTCGGGTAGTGGACGGTGCGCAGCCGGTGCTGCCGGTAGGCGCCGCGCTCGGAGCGCGCGAGCACCGACCCCGCGGTGACGAGCAGCCGGTCGCCGAACCGCCGGTCGACGGTGAACTCCCGGCCCTCCACGGTCCGGTGGAGGGGCAGCCGCACGGACTCGGCGGCGAGCAGCCGTACGGGCATCCCGTCCTCGGCGCGCCCCGCCGCGCCCTCGGGGACCCCGGCCGTCTCCCGCAGGAACGCGTACCAGCGACCCTCGCGCAGCGCCCCGCCGCCCGGCGCGATCACCGCGCGGAACCGGCCGCCGTCCAGGGTGGCCGGTGCCACGAGCTCCTCGTCGCGGCTGCTGTGCCGCAGCACCAGCTCGGGCCCGGCCCAGCTCGCCGCCGCCATCGAGCCCTCCACGGTCAGCGTGCCGTCATCGCCCCAGGAGACCCGGTCGGCGATCGGCTGCCGGGTCAGCTCGACGACGAGGGCGCCCCGGTCGTTGGCGGTGGCGCACAGCTCCCGGCCCGCGCCCGACGCGTACCGTCCCGGCGGCAAGTCGAGCGCGGCGGCCAGGGGGACCGGGGTGCCGTCGGGCAGGACGAGGGCCGCCTGCCAGCGGTCGCCGTGCGGCGGCTCGACCTCCTTGGGCGCCAGATGCGGGGTGGGCGCCACGGCCTCCAGGTCGCCGAGGCGTACGCGGACCTCGAAGCGGTCGCCCGCGACCCGTACCGGACAGTCGAACTCCGTCTCCGAGGGCGCGTGGGTCAGGCGCAGCAGCGAGGGGCGCGCACGGCGGGGCAGCGCGCCGGAGAGCACCACGTCGTCGCCGTCGCGCCGGTGGGCGTCCACGCGCGCCGTGTACTCCTGGACGCGCAGCACGAGCCGGCCCTTGCTGTAGCCGAGGACGAGCCGCAGCCCCTCGCCGAGCTCCCGCACCACGGACTGCGCGGACGCCCCCTCCGCGGCGCGCAAGGCCGCCCGCCGCACCGTGCCGCGGCCCGCGACGACCACGCCGAACAGCCAGTTCCCCGGCGCCCAGCGCCCGCCGGTCCTGAGCTGCTCGGGGTCGACGGTCATCTCGAAGCCGGACAGGTCGTAGCAGTGCAGCCGCTGCCGGGACTCCTCGGTGGCCCGGGGCGCGGCGACCGTCCGCGTCGGCACGCGGCGGACGTGCCGTCTGCTGTGCGCCGACTTGAGCAGGCCCGCCTTGACGGAGTGTCCCGGCCTGCTCGCCCCCAGGTTGCGCACGTACGCGTACCCGCTGATGTGCAGCTTCCCGTCGGCGCCCCACCGCGCCTCGCTCACCCGCGCCACGACGGGCAGGTCGTCCCGCCCCAGGCGCGCCAGCTTCTCCGGTACCCGGCCCACCCCCGGGTACGCGGCGCTGCGCCGCACCTTCCCGCGGACGTGGAAGGCCGTGCCGTTGGTCCGCTCGAAGGTGAGCAGTTCGATGAGTTCGGCGGTGCGCGACTCGCGGACGAGCTGCCATTTGACGCGCAGGTCGACGGGGAGCCCGGTGAGCACGTCCGGATCGGCGCGGCGCAGGAACGCGGCGGTGTCCGTCATGAACGCGGCGCGGTACTCGGGGCCGCCCATCGGCAGCCCTTCGAGGAAGTACACGAAGTCGTCGCGCAGGCAGGAGGCGTCGTACGTCTTCTTCATCTCCGGCGCGTGCTCGGCGAGGAAGGCGCTGACGTGCGCGCAGGCCGCGATCCGGTCGCGCACGCCCTTGACGTCGGTGCGCCGCCGGGTGATCGACCCCTCGCGGACCCGCCAGTAGTAGACGTGGTCACTGAGCACGTCCACGGACCCGGCGAGGAAGTGCGCCGGGATCATCACCGGGGTGTCCTCGTAGAGCTTGCCCTCGGGGAAGGTGAAGCGGTGCCGGTCCCAGAATGAGCGGCGGAACACCTTGTTCCAGGCGACGCGGTCGGAGAGCAGGTCCAGGTCGCGCCCGATGTGGGTGCGGGCGCGCGGCTCGGTGAGCCACTTGTACTGCCAGGCCTGGGAGCGGCCGCGTTCGGTGAGCCGCCAGACGTTGCCGCTCGCGAAGTCGGAGCCGGTCTGGTCCAGGCTCGCGATCATCCGCTCGTAGGCGTCGTGCGGTACGAGGTCGTCGCTGTCGACGAAGGTCAGGTACTCGGCGGTGGGGGAGGCCTTGCGGACCCCGGTGTTGCGGGCGGCGCTCAGTCCGGCGTTGCGCTGGCGGACGTAGACGAAACGGGGGTCCCTGGCGGCGAACTCACGGGCGATGCGCGGGCTGCCGTCCGTCGAGCCGTCGTCGACGAGGATGCACTCGAGGCCGCCCCGCGCCCCGGGCCCGCCGAGCAGTCCCGGCCCGTCCACGGTCTGCCCTGCGATCGACTCCAGGCACTCCTGAAGAAACTCCTCGACGTTGTAGATGGGTACGACGACGCTGAGACGGGGCTGCACCAGGGACCAGCCTTTCGTGGGGATAACGGCATATTCGTCCCCCTTGCCCGCTCGCGGCTCCCCACGGTCACACTCCTGGCCCCCGACCACCCCAAAGAGTGACGAACGGTCTTCGACAGGCGGTGTCCCGCTGGCTACGGTCGGCTCCATGACGCGCTTCTCGGTTGTCGTCCCCGTCCACCGCGTCCAGGGGTATCTGCGCGCATGCCTGGACTCCGTGCTGACCCAGTCCTTCGGCGACCTCGAACTGATCGTCGTCGACGACGCGTCACCCGACGCCAGCGGCGCCATCGCCGCGGAGTACGCCGAACGCGACCCGCGCACCCGGCTCGTCCGCCTCCCCGACCGGGCCGGCCCAGGACCCGCCCGCACCCTCGGCGCGGGCCGCGCCACCGGCGACCACCTCCTCTTCCTCGACGGCGACGACCTGCTCCTGCCCGGCGCCCTCGAAGCCGTCGACGCCGCGCTCTCGGCGGCGGGCGAGCCGGACGTCCTGCTCTGCGCCCACGAGCGCGTCGACTGGTGGGAGAACGTCCGCCCCGGCGGCGACGACCTCACGGGTGACCCGCTGGCCGCCACCCCCGCCGCCTGGAACCGCTTCTTCCGGCGCGGCTTCTGGCAGGAGCACGAACTCGCCTTCTCCGACGGCCCGTACGAGGACGTGGTGCCGGTCCAGAGCGCCACCCTGCGCGCGGGCGAGCGCCTCGCCGTCCTCGACCGGCCCTGCGTGCGCTGGCGCGAGCGGCGCGCGGGAGGCTTCGCCAAGACGCCGGGCAGGGCGCACTTCGCCCTCGTCGAGCGGTACGAGCAGCTGCTCGTCGCCGCGAGCCCCGAGGAGCGCGCCCGGCTCCTGCCGCACGCCGTCGCCCACCTGCTCACCGTCCTCGACGACCCCGGCCGGATCGCGCAGGGCGACCGGCGCGACTTCTTCGACGCGGCCTCCCGGCTGCACGGCGCGTACGGGGCAGGCGCGTACGGGACGGCGGGCGCCGCGCCCCCCACCCCCGGGGCCAGAGCGCTCGCCGCGGGGTCGTACGGCGCGTACGAACGGCTGCGGAAGGCCGGGGCGCGGCGGCTGCGCGTCGCCCGGCAGCTGAAGCGGCAGAAGAAGAAGCTGCGGACCCGGGCCATGCGCGCCGCCTACCGCGGCGACCTGCGCCGCTCCCTCGACCCGCACCTCGCGGTCTACGGCGCCTACTGGAACCGCGGCGTCTCCTGCAACCCGGCCGCGATCCACGCCAAGGCCCGCGAACTCGTCCCGCACATCCGGGGCGTGTGGGTGGTCTCAAGCCGCAACAGGCACCGGGTGCCGCCCGGCATCGAGTACGTCGTCGAGGGCTCCCGGCGCTACTGGCAGACGATGGCCACGGCCACCTACCTCGTCAACAACTCCAGCTTCCCCGGCGGCTTCACCAAGCGCCCCGGCCAGGTCTACCTCCAGACCCACCACGGCACCCCGCTGAAGACGATGGGCCTCGACCAGCGCCGCTACCCGGCAGGCACGCACGGCATCAGCTTCCAGAAGGTCCTCGACCACACCGACCAGTGGGACTTCAGCCTCTCCGCCAACCCGCACTCCACGGAGGTCTGGGAGCGCGTCTACCCGTCCCTGGCGTACGAGTCCCTGGAGGCCGGCTACCCGCGCAACGACGTGTACTTCTCGGCCGGCGAGGAGGACGTGCTGCGCGTCCGCGAGCAACTGGGCGTCGAGAACAGGCGGACCGTCCTCCTGTACGCGCCCACCCACCGCGACTACCAGAAGGGCTTCCTGCCCCGCCTGGACCTCAGGCGCTTCGCCGAGCGGCTCGGCCCCTCGTACGCCGTGCTCGTGCGCGCCCACTACTTCTACGGCGCCGACGCGGGCCTGGAGAGCCACCCGCAGCTCGTCGACGTCACCGGCCACCCGCACATCGAGGAGCTGTGCCTGGCCGCCGACGCGCTCGTCACGGACTACTCGTCGCTGATGTTCGACTACGCCTGCCTGGACCGCCCGATCGTCACCTACGCCCCCGACTGGCAGGCCTACCGCCTCGCCCGCGGCACCTACTTCGACCTGCTCTCCGGGCGGCCCGGCGAGACACCGGGAGCGGTCGCCACCACCGAGGAGGAGCTCGCCGCGCTGTTCCGGCTCGGCGGCTGGGACACGCCGGAGACCACCCGGCTCCGGTCGGCGTTCCGGGCGCGCTTCTGCCCCTACGACGACGGGAGGGCCGCCGAACGCGTGGTCCGGCGGCTCTTCATGGGCGGCGGCGCTCAGCTCCCCGAACGCGCCTCGTAGGGCGAGCGCACCGGGAAGTACGCCGTGAGGAACGACCGGATGGCGAGCGCCATCTCCTCGTCGGGCACGCCCCCGTCGGGGGACTCCCCGATGCAGAACGCGGTCCTGTCCCGGTTCTGCAGCAGCCGCCCGAGCCGCGCGTGGTCGGCGCGGTCCCCGATGTCCACGAAGTCGTAGGCAACCGTCCCCGGCACGGCGCGGCCACTGAGGTACGCGTAGTGCTGGTACAGCGAGGAGACGAGCGCGATGTCGCTCCGGGAGCGGAAGCGGCTGCGGGCCGTCGCCGCCAGCTCCTGCGGGAAGCGCTCGGTGATCTCCCGCAGGACGCTGCGGCGCAGCGCGTACGGCACGTGGAAGAAGCTGTGCGTCGTCGTCCTGCCGAACGCGCCGCGCAGCAGCTCGCGGTTGTTCTTCGCCGCCGCGAGATACCCCTCGTCGGCCTCCGAGACAGCCGGCGCGGGCACCGACGCCGACGACCAGAAGAACCGGGCGAGGCCGTTGCTGAGGAAGAAGGTGTCCGGGGCGGTGGGGCGGCCGAGGAACATGTCGTCGTTGAAGTAGAGGAAGTGCTCCGAGAGCCCCTCGATGCGGTGCAGTTGGGACTCGATGGAGTGCGAGTTGAAGGTCGGCAGGCACGCGTCGGGGTCGGCGAACAGGTCGCGGTGGTCGACGACCGTCAGGCCCGGGTGGTCCCGGTCGAGCCAGGGCGGGACCTGGCCCGCCGTGACGAGGTACACGTGCCGGACCCACGGCGCGTACATCGCGAGCGAGCGCAGCGAGAAGCGCAGCTCGTCGCGGTTGCGGAAGCGCACCGCGCCGTTGTCGGCCGACGGGTCGCCGCCGCCGCGCGTCGCGTCACGCAGGGCGCGCCACTCGGGGTCGGAGTCGTCGACCCAGGTGTAGACCGCGTCGATGGGGAAGTCGACGTCCTTGACCAGGAGTTCGGTGAACACGTCGAGGGTCGGGTAGGAGCGGTCGGCCACCCGTAGCGTCGCCGTCGGCGTGAGCGAGGGCAGTTCGGCGCCCGCGAGCGTCGAGCCGAAGGGGACGCGGCAGGAGCCCTCGAGCGTACGCGTCCAGAACGCCACCGTGCAGGCGAGGCCCGCGCCGTGCCGCAGGGACAGGGTGGTCGTGGTGACCGGCTTGAAGACCTTGACGCCCGCCACCTCGCCGATGGAGTCGAGGCGCTCGGCGAGCACGGTGCCGGGCGGCGCGTCCCGCGGGTTGACCAGCTCGGCGTAGACGGGCCTGCCGCGCAGCGCCCCGGCAAGGGCCTTCAGGGCGCGGTCCCGGTCGTCCTCGGCCACGGCCAGGGTGTGGGCGGCCCCGCCGGAGGTGCGGACGAGCACGTAGGGCACGTCCTGCGACTCCAGGGCGGCCGCGGTGAGCTCCAGGTTCCAGTCGGCCATCCGCGGGGCGAGGATGTCGTCGCGCCGCTCGGCGAGCCGGCCCACCGAGCGGATGAGGCGGCCCGTGGTGTCGGCGGCGAGGATCTCCTCCTCGCGGGCGTGCTCGGCCGCGCCGGCCGCGGCGTCGAAGGTGTGCGGGGCGGTGGGCCGGAAGCCGCTGCCGCCGGACGCGACGCCGAGCGCCACCCGGTCCGCACGCCCGCGCAGCCGCTCGGGCCGCTCGCGCTCCGCCACGAGCCGCGTGTACAGCTCCTCCCAGCGCGCGGTGACGTCCGCCGAGGAGAAGCGGGCGTAGACGCCCTCGCGGGCCGCGCGGGCGTACTCCCGCCGCAGCGCGGCGTCCCCCATCAGCTCGTCCATGGCGCGCGCGAGTTCCATGACCTGGCCCGGCGGCACCAGCAGCCCGTCGACGCGGTGCCGCACGATCTCGGCGGGGCCCGTCAGCACGTCGTACGCGACGACGGGCACCCCGGCGGCGAGCGCTTCGAGGAGCACCAGCGGGAACGCCTCGTTGTGGCCCGCGGTCATCAGGCTGAGCCCTGCCTTGGCCCACTCCGCTGCCATGTCCTGGCAGGGTCCGAGGAGTTCGACCCGGTCGTGCAGGCCGAATCCGTCGACCAGGCGGCGCAGGTGCCGCTCGCGGTGGCCGCCGCCGAAGATCCGCAGCGTCCAGTCCGGGTGCGCGTCGGCGACCTGGGCGAAGGCGCGCACGGCGTGGTCGACGCGCTTCTCGCCGGTCAGCCGGGCCGCCATGACGATGACCTTGCCCTCGCCGTCCGCGCGCGGCCGGAAGCCGTCGGGCACCGAGTTCGGGATGACGGCCAGCTCGGGGGCGGTGTCGCCGAGGGACTCCGCGATCCAGTCGCGGGTGCGCTCGGTCAGCGTGACCAGGGCGTCCAGGCGCGGCGCGTGCAGCAGCAGCGGTTCGCCCGACGGGCCGCGCCGCTGGGTGGGGCGGTGCTCCTGGTGGACGGTGACGACCCGCGCGGGCACCAGCGCCACGGCGGCGGCGAGCAGCGCGGGCGTGGTGGTGACGAGGACGTCGGTGTCGAGCGTGCCGAGCGCTGCGGTCATCTCGACGTCCGAGAGCCGGTCGAAGGCGTCCTCCCAGGCGGGCTTGATCAGCTCGCTGGGCAGCGCGGCGAGCGTGCGGCAGGCGGCGTCGTCCAACCCGCTCTCGCGCACCGGCCGTTCGGGGCTCGCGGTGCGGTCCACGAGGTGCCGTACGGGCAGCTCGCGCGCCTCGGCGAAGAACGGCTCGGCGCGCGTCCTGAAGACGGAGACGACCTCGACCTCGATGCCGGGACGGTCCGCGAGGTGGCGTGCCTGGGTGTACGTGGCGAGCTCCGTGCCGCCCATCTCGTCGCCCCAGCCGAGCAGGTACGTGATCTTCATGAGCTCTCCTCCGTGACGGCGGTGATGTCCCAGCAGGTGACCGCGAAGGCGCCGGACGCGGTGAAGTGGGCGTGGGCGCGGACGAGGGCGCCGCCGGGCAGCGCGTAGAGGCGGAAGGGGGTGGGGTAGGCCGCCGACGGGTCGCGTACGTCGGAGAGCCACCGTCCGAGGGGGAGCGGGCCGATCCTGAAGTCCCACACCCACTGCCCCGCCCCCGCCCCGGCCATCGCCCCCAGCGGCACCCGCAGCGTGAACTCCCGCCCACGCCACCCCACTTCCGCCGGTACGACGAGCCCGTCCCGCCGCCGCACGGCCGCCGCCCGGCCACCCGCGGGGGCGCCCGCGACGAGCCGCCCGTGCACGGTGATGCCGTCCCCGGACGGCACGAACCGCACCAGCTCCGCGCGCGGCCGGGACCGGGTCGCCTGCAGCACGGCCCGCCCGGTGCGGCTGCGCACGACCCGCACGAGCGTGCCGGTCAGCGGGTCGGGGGCGTGCGGCGCGGTCGGCGTCGCCGGCGGCGCCCCGGCCTCGGCGGTCGCGAGCCCGTGCCGCCGTACGCGCCCGTCGGCGCCCCGCGCCTCGACGGTGAGCCGCCACACGCCGTCCCGCATGCCGCGCAGGGTCGCGGTGGCGGTCAGGAGCGGGGCGGCGCCGGTGTGCCGCTCGTGGGCGAGGGGGACGGCGATCCTGCGGTGGCCGCGGGAGATCAGCAGCCGGGCACGCCCCGGACCTGCGAGGACGGCGCCCGCCGGGACCGCGAGGTTCAGCGTGCGGCTGTCGCGGAGGGAGAGGTGCACGGGGGGCAGCAGCGGCATGGGCCGCCCGGCGCCGTCCGCCGCGGCGCCGCCACGCACCCGCCCCGCCACGGCCCGCTCCAGCCGGAACCGCGAAGTCCGCGCGGCGGCGCGCAGGCGCCGGACGAGGGAGGACGGCGGTGGTCCGGGTCGGCCGGGCGGAGTGAACCACATCTGGTGCATCTGTCCACTGTCACCGGATATGCCCCGGACCTCTCGCGCAGCTACGCCAGCCGTGGCCTGGGCGGGGGCGCCTCGGCCGACGGCGCGGCGGCCGACCTGTCGGCCGGTCGGACCCGCGGCCCCGGGGCACAGGTCGCCATGTGGTCCTCGGCGGCGCCGCGGACCGAAGGCCCGCCCCGCTCACCGAGGACCACATGGCGTACGACGCGCCGCGCCGAGCGCTCACCTGCCTACTTCACCGCGCCCGCCATCACGCCGGACACGAACTGCCGCTGGAACGCGAAGAACACGGCCAGCGGGATCACCATCGAGATGAAGGCGCCGGGCGCCAGGATCTGCACGTTGTCGCCGAAGAACCGCACCTGCTGCTGGAGTGCGACCGTGATCGGCGGGTGCTGCGAGTCGGCGAAGATCAGGGCGATCAGCATGTCGTTCCAGACCCACAGGAACTGGAAGATGCCGAGCGAGGCGATCGCCGGCGCGCCGAGCGGCAGCACGACGCGCAGGAACAGCCGCAGTTCGCCCGCGCCGTCGAGGCGGGCCGCCTCCAGGAGTTCGCGCGGGATCTCCGCGAAGAAGTTCCGCAGGAGGAAGATCGCGAACGGCAGCCCGAAGGCCACATGGAAGACGACCACGCCGATCGTGGTCTCGAAGATCCCGATCTCGCCGAACAGCTTGGAGATCGGCACCAGCGCCACCTGCACCGGGACGACGAGCAGGCCGACCACGCCGATGAACCACCAGTCGCGGCCCGGGAACTCCATCCACGCGAAGGCGTACCCGGCGAGCGCGCCGATGACCACGACGAGCAGCGTCGCCGGGACGGTGATCATGACGCTGGACAGGATCGAGTCGGTGATCGTCTCGTCCTTGAGGAGGTTGGAGTAGTTGTCCAGCGTCATCTGCGACGGCGCGCTGAAGACCTTCCACCAGCCGCTCTCGCTCATGTCGGCGGGCGTCCGCAGCGAGCCGATCAGCAGGCCGATCGTCGGCACCAGCCAGAACAGCCCGACCAGTACGAGGAAGACCCGCAGCGCGGTGCCGCCGAGAGCCGAGGCGATACGGCCGCCCACGGACTGCCTGGCTTTCACGATCTCCGTAGGGGCCGTCATCGCTGTGCCTCCCGCCGCATCCGCCGGATATTGAACAACATGACGGGAATCACGAGCAGGAAGAGGAGTACGGCGATGGCGCTCGCCACGCCGGGATCACGGTCGCCGAACGCCGAGTTGTACAGCTGGACCGCGAGGACGTTGGCCTCGTCCTTCGACGAGCCCGGCGGGATCACGTAGACCAGGTCGAAGATCTTCAGGACGTTGATCATGAGCGTGACCATGACCACCGCGAGGACCGGCGCGAGCAGCGGTACCGTCACACGGCGGAACACCTGCCACTCGTTGGCGCCGTCCACGCGCGCCGCCTCCAGGAGTTCACGCGGCACGCTCGCGAGGCCCGCCGCGATCAGGACCATCGCGAACCCCGCCCACATCCACAGATACGAACCGATGATCGCGGGTGTGATCAGGCTCGGGCCGAGCCATTCCACACCGTTGTACGCCTCGCGGAAGTTCGACTCAGGGAAGCGGAGGCGCGCCCCGTCCGCCTCCTTGGGCAGCGCGAAGGTGCCGTCGGCCGACGCCTCCGTGGACGCCACCACGTCGCCGTTCTTCACGGCCTCGATCTTGATGCCCGAGTAGCCGATCTCGGCGGGGTCGGGGGCGTTGGGCCTGCCCCGGCCCTTGCCGCGCGTGAAGTCCTGCCAGGCCGTGCCGGTGACCTTCGCCGGGTCGGCCCGCGCGGACTTGGCGGCCTTCGCGCCGCCCGGCATCTCGTTCGGCGGCACACCCGTCAGCGGCAGCACCACCGGCGTGCCCGCCCGCACCGGCTCCTTGGTGATGAAGGCGCCGCCGCCCGCCGACTTCAGCGGCGACTTCATGCCGGGATGCGCCTGCGGGAACGCCGACGACTCGGCGAACGTGTCGTGCACGCTCACCGCGACGGCGTTGGCCACGCCCCGGTCGGGGTCGGACTCGTACACGAGCCGGAAGATGATGCCCGCGGCCAGCATCGAGATCGCCATCGGCATGAAGATGACGAGCTTGAACGCCGTGCCCCAGCGCACCCGTTCGGTGAGCACGGCGAAGATCAGGCCGAGCGCGGTCGCCACGGTGGGCGCCACGACCAGCCAGATCGCGTTGTTCTTGATGGCGGTCCGTATGCCGTCATCCGTGAACATCGTCCTGTAGTTGCCGAACGCCGTGAAGTCGCCCGACTTGTCGAAGAAGCTGCGGAACAACGAGTACCCGATGGGGTAGAGGACGAGTGCGCCGAGCAGCACCAGGGCAGGCAGCAGGAACAGCACCGCCACGGCCCTGCGGGTGCCGGTCACACTCTTGCGCGATGTCGGGGCCGGGGGCGTCACCGGTTCCGGCGCGCCCCCGGCGTTCGCGGACGACATCGCGTCAGTCCTTGTAGGCCTTGGCGGCGGCCGTCTCGAGCACCTGCTGCGTGCCCGCGACGTTCTTCGGGTCCTTCAGGAAGTCCTGCAGCGCCTTCCACTCGCCCTTGCCCGGCGTACCGCCGAAGGACTGGGGGGCCTGGTCGGACATGTCGAAGCGGATGTCGTCACCGGCCGCGACCAGCGCCTTGGCGATGTTCCGCTGCACCTCGTTCGGGTACGCCGCCATGTCCAGGCTCTTGTTCGGCGAGATGAAACCGCCCGCCTCGGCCCAGATCTTCGCCGAGTCGGGGGAACCGAGGAACGTGAGCAGCGCCTGCGCGCCCTTGCTGTCCTTCAGCGCGACCGCCGCGTCACCGCCCACCACGGCGGGCGACTGGGAGCCGACCGCGGGGAAGGGGAACACCTTGGCGTCCGTGCCCACCTTCGCCTTGGTCTCGGAGATCGCGAGCGAGACCATGTCGCCCTCGAAGACCATGCCCGCCTTGGGCTGGTCGCCGCCGCGGAACGTCTGCTTCACGGACGCGGGGAACTCGGTCTGCAGCGCGCCGTTCGCGCCGCCCGCCACGAAGCCCTTCTTCCCGAAGAGCTCACCGAGTGTGGTCAGCGCCTTCTTGACCGAAGGGTCCGTCCACTTGATCTTGTGCGCGGCCAGCTGGTCGTACTTCTCCGGGCCCGCCTGCGAGAGGTAGACGTTCTCGAACCAGTCGGTGAGCGTCCACGCCTCGGCGCCCGCCACCGATACCGGCGGCACCCCGGAGTCGTAGACGGTCTGGGCGGTCTTCATGAAGTCGTCCCAGGTCTTGGGCGCGCTGACGCCCGCGTTCTCGAAGACCCGCGTGTTGTACCAGACGAGCGACTTGTTGGCCGCCTTGAAGTACACGCCGTACTGCTTGCCGTCGACGGCTCCCAGCTCCTGCCAGCCCTTCGAGTAGTTCTTGTCGAGCTGCTTCTGGGCCTCGGGGCCGACCGGCTTGGCCCACTTGTTCGCCACGGCCTGCTTGATGGCGCCGACCTGCGGCAGCATCGCGACGTCCGGCGGCTGCCCGCCCGCCACCTTCGACTCCAGGAAGCTGATGATGGGATCCTGAGCGGGCACGAAGGAGACCTTGGCGCCCGTCCGCTTCTCGAACTCGTCGAGAACCTTCAGGAACACCTTGCGCTCGGCGCCGCCCCAGACGGCGGACACGGAGATGTTCTCCCCGTCCAGCTTGGGCAGCCGCAGCGCGGTCCCGGTGTCCTTGCCCCCGCCCTTGCCCCCCTTGCCGTTGTCGTCGTTGTCGTCCCCGCCGCACGCGGTGACGGTGAGGGCGAGCGCGCTCGCGACGACGGCCGAAGCGATCCTGGCGGTGGTACGCCGATGTAGCGGTGCCCTGCGTGTACGAAGAGTGCTGCGCATCACTGCCCCGTTCTCTTCCTGGCGAGTCCCGTGCGCTCTGGTCTACGCCCGCGCGGGGAGGGGCGGCAAGATGGCCTGCGGTGTCAACTTGCGTATTGTGATGGCCTTGTGACTGCCCGTCTCCTGTCGTGGGCAGGCGGTGCCGGGGGCGGCACGGGAGGCGTGGCTCACAGGAGTGACGGCACCTGATCTGCGGAGACCGAGCGCGCGGCCCGCTCCAACGCACTGGCGAGCAGCGCCAGATCCGTAGGCCCGTTCCCCAGCTCCCGCACCGGCCGCCGGGCCGGCGGGTCCCCCATCCGCTCCCACTCCAGCGGCACGACCGTGGGACGCAACGTCGCCGTACGCGGGATCCGCCCCGTCACCCGCCCCGCCTGGAACGCGGTGGCCCGCCCGTCCGGCGTACGCAGCTCACCGCGCCCCGGCGCAGGCTCCTCGGGCCCGGACGTCACCGCGTCGAGGACCACCCGCAGCGACGCCCGCTGCCCGAGCTCGGTCTCCCACACCCGCTCGCAGCGCGCCGTCGCCGCCACGAGATGCACCCCGAGCCGCTCGCCGTCCCGCGCCACGGCCTCAAGGGCGCGGACCACGGAACCGGCGGCGGGCCGCCCCGGCGAGCCGAGCGCGGGCGAGAGCAGCGCGTCGAAGTCGTCGACGAGGACCACGAGCCGTGGCAGCGGCGGCCCCGGCTCCACGCGTGGCCGCGCCGCGATGGGCCGCAACCGCATCGTGGAGCTGGGTGGCGGGTCCAGGTCGCCGTCGGACGACTGCGCGGGCACGGAGACGGCACCGGCACCGGGCCCCGCACCGTCCGAAGCACCCGGCCCGGCGGCCCCCGGTCCTGCGCCACCCGGTCCGGCGCCACCCGGTCCCGCGGCACCCGCGGACGACGGGGCCCGCTGCGCCACAAGGCGCCCCGAGACCTCCCGCTGCGTGTGCCACTCGGTGAATCCGAGGCGCCCGAGCAGCTCGGCCCGGCGCTTCAGCTCCGCGGTCAGGGACTGGGCGAACTCCCGCATGCGCACGGGGTCGTTGGTCACGAGGTGCGTGGTGACGTGCGGCAGGTCCGTGCAGACGCCGAGCCCCGTGCCCTGCCGCGCCGCGGCCCCGCCCGCGCCGCCGCCGTCCCGCCCGTCGACGAGCACCATGCCGAGGCGGTCGGGGCGCTCGGCGGCGGCCAGCGATGCGGCGACGGACCGCAGCAGCTCCGTACGGCCGCTGCCCGCGGGGCCCTCGGCGAGCAGATGCGGCCCGTCGGCGGCGAGGTCCGCGACGACGGGCCCGCGCGGGCCCGCGCCGAGCACGGCGAGGGCGCGTCCGCCGAGCGCGTCCGGGTCGTCGGCCGCCGCGGCCCACCGCGCCATGAGGGAGGCGGGGGTGGCCCTGGCGAGCCCCAACTCGTCGAGCAGCCGGGCCGCTTGCGGCAGCGGGGCGGACACACGCGCGCGGCCCTCGCCGGCCGCGCCGTCCGTCCGCAGCGGCGCGAGAGCCCGCGCGAACCGCTCGGCCCAGGCCGCCGACACCGCGTCCAGGGCCGCCACCGTGCCGTGTCCGACGGGGCGCCCGTCCGCCGTCCGCATCAGCCGCAGCGCGGTCGCCACGTCGCCGCTGAGCAGCGCGGCGGCGCCGCACGCGCGAAAGGGCGGCGACACCGAACAGGCCGCCTCGTACGTATCGAGGACCGGCGACGCGGGTGAGGCGGCCACCGTCTCGGCGAGGCACACGACGTGGATCCCGGCCCGCGCGCCCTCGGCGGCGAGCCGGACGGTGGCCTCGCGCAGCGCGGCGGGCCCGGGGTCACCGTCGACGACCACGACCGTACGGGCACCGGCCTCGGGGGTCCGAACGTCAAAGGCACGGTCGTCGGCGATGCGGTCGTCGGCGATACGGTCGTCGAGGCGCCGGATCAGCTCGTCGGTGCGGGCCACCGCCTGGTCGCGGTCGTAGGCGAGGAGGAGGCGGCAGTCCTGGCCGTGGGTGGGCCGCAGATGGGGGAGCCAGCCGAGCCAGGCCCACTCGGCGGTGCGCTCGGCCACGGGGCGCGCCCGGTCCGTGCTGATCAGCACGATCTCCAGGGTGTCGGGGGAGTGCAGCGCGGCGAGCTGGGCGACGACCGCCCTGGCCAGACCCGCCAGCCGGTCCCGGGGCCCGGCGAGGCCCAGCGAGCCCGCCTCCCGCAGGCCGACCGTGACGGGCACGGCGGGCAGCAGTCCGTCGCGGCCGTCGGCGCCGGGCAGGGTCCGGTCGACCGTGCCGAGCCGGACCGCGAGCTCCTCGGGGTGGCCGGGGCCGCGCTCCCAGAGGCGGGGTCCCGGGCCGAGCGCCGTGAGCAGCAGGGCGGCGGGATCCGGCCATGCCTCGGGGGTGCGGGCCGCCGCCGTCACGGCGAGCTCCTCGGGGGAGGGCCCCGCAGGTTCGTGGCCGCCGCCGTCGGTTCCGGGGCCGCCGTCCGCGTACGCCTCGTGCCGGGCCCCGGCCCCGTCGTACGCGTCATGGCCGTCGTACGCGTCGTACGTGTCGTATGCCGTGTCGTCCCGGCCGTCGTCGCGGCCCCCGGTCAGCCGCCGGGCCCAGGCCGAGAGGCCGCCGCGCCTGCGCAGACCGCGCGGAACCGTCGTCCCGCGCGCGGGTGTGCCGAGCCGGGTGCGCTCGGCGTCGGGCGCGCCGCCCTGCTGCGGCACCACGGACGCGTCGGCGCCGTGCGTCCCGCCGTGCGTGCCGTACGCCCCCGGACTTGGCCGGTTCTCGTACGCACCCGGCGAGCCGTACGCCCCATTGCCGCCGCTCGCGCTTCCGTACGCCCCGTCCCTGCCCGTTCCGCCCGCGGCGCCCCAGCCCGCCGAGCCGAACGCGTGGTGGGTGGGTCCGCCCTCCGGCACCCCCGCCGCCTCACCGAGAGTGGGCGGTGTCGTCCCGGCGGGCCTGCGCACGCGCACGTGGCCCTCGCCGTCCGGGGCCGTCGGGAGCGCGCCGCCCGCGCCGGGCGCCGGGCCGCCCCTGCCGTCGGTGAGGCGCAGCGCGGACTCGCCGATCCGCAGCAGGGAGCCGGGGGAGAAGGCGGTGGGGCGGTCGGTGATCTCCCGGCCGTCCACCGATGTGCCGTTCGTCGAGCCCAGGTCGCTGACGGTGACCCGGCCCTCCGGGTCCAGCGTGACCGAGCAGTGCAGCCGGGAGACGTCCGGGTCGTCCAGCGGGACGTCCGCGTCCGCGGAGCGGCCGACCTGGATCCGGCCGCCGTGCAGCAGATGGACACCGCCCGCGTCCGGGCCCGCGACCACGTGCAACTGGGCGGCGGCACCGGCCAGTTCGGGCCCCGGCTCGGCGGGGGCGCCCAGCGAGAGCACCGCTCCGTCGATCAAGGGGGGCTCGCCGAGGGTGCAGCGCTGGGCGTCGAGGCGCTCCGGGCCCGCGTACAGCACGAGGGGGGCCTCGCTGCCCGCCACCGCGGTGGCGAGGCCGGAGGCGACCGCGGCGAGTGCGGTGCCCGCGGGGGCGGTGACCAGGACGTCGCAGACACCGGGGGCCCCGGTCGTCGCCGTGGGGCGGCCTGGCTCGGTCTGGCCGCTGCGCGGCCCGAGGACGGTCAGCCGGATCTGCATCGCCGTCAGCGGTCCCTTCTGCGCTGGGCGCCCGGCACGGGGACACGCGCTGTGATTCCCCCCACCGCACACGGGCACGTCGGCCAGTACTGGAGGCATCCTCGCACCTGCCACTGACAACACGCCCGGCGGCCACCCGTAAGTGATCTTGATTGGTCGGCTCTGCTCGGAAAAGTGCCTGCTTGGACCGTTGCGGATATGTGTGAGAGGGATCCCGGAAAGGTCAATTCGGGACCACTCGGCAACCAAGGGCCACGGGCGCGCGTCTTTCCACCGGACAACGATCCGGAACGTCCCGGAAAGAAATGACCGGACGGAATCCGACCCGTCGGCGCCCTGTTCGGCGGCACTACAGTAGGTCGGAACACCTTCGGACAGACCCCCGGACCGAACCAGCGTCCGGACGGGACCAGCCAGACCAGCAGGGAGCGCATGACGTGCGGCCGGTAGGCAGCAAGTACCTGCTCGAGGAGCCGCTCGGGCGCGGCGCCACGGGCACCGTCTGGCGAGCCCGCCAGCGGGAGACCGCGGGCGCCGAGGCGGCCGTTCCCGGCCAGCCCGGCGAGACCGTCGCGATCAAGGTCCTCAAGGAGGAGCTCGCCAACGACGCGGACGTCGTGATGCGCTTCCTCAGGGAGCGTTCCGTCCTGCTCAGGCTCACGCACGAGAACATCGTCCGCACCCGCGACCTGGTCGTCGAGGGCGACCTGCTCGCCCTCGTCATGGACCTCGTCGACGGCCCCGACCTGCACAAATACCTGCGCCAGAACGGTCCGTTCACGCCGGTCGCGGCGGCTCTGCTGACCGCCCAGATCGCCGACGCGCTCGCCGCGAGCCACGCCGACGGCGTCGTGCACCGCGACCTGAAGCCCGCCAACGTCCTGCTCAAGCAGGACGGCCAGGGCATGCACCCGATGCTCACCGACTTCGGCATCGCGCGCCTCGCCGACTCCCCGGGCCTGACCCGCACCCACGAGTTCGTCGGCACGCCCGCGTACGTCGCGCCGGAGTCCGCCGAGGGCCGCCCGCAGACCAGCGCCGTGGACATCTACGGCGCGGGCATCCTGCTGTACGAGCTGGTCACAGGACGTCCGCCGTTCTCCGGCGGCTCCGCGCTCGAAGTCCTGCACCAGCACCTCAGCGCCGAGCCGCGCCGCCCCTCGACCGTCCCGGGGCCGCTGTGGACGGTCATCGAGCGCTGCCTCGACAAGAACCCGGAGCGCCGCCCCAGCGCGGAGAACCTCGCCCGCGGCCTGCGCGCCGTCGCCGAGGGCGTCGGCGTGCACTCCACCCCGGCGCAGATCGCCGCCGCGGAGGGCGTGGGCGCCCTGCTCATGCCGGACCCCGCGCCCGCCCACGTGCCGGACACCCCCGGCGCGGCCGACCCCACGCAGGTGCTGCCGAGCAACGCGGGCTCGTACGACCCGGCCGCGCCGACCAGCGTCATGCGGAGCACCGGCGGGCACGGCCCGGACGCCGACCCGACCTCGGTGCTGCCCACCGGACCCGGCGCCGCCGACCCGACCGCGGTCATGCCGCCCGTCCCGCCGAACGGACCCGGGGCCGACCCGAACGACCCGCATCCCTGGCAGAACCAGATGCGCGCGGCCCGCGACCGCAACGAGCAGACGCAGTACCAGGCGCACCTGGACCCGAACGACGACCCGCTGCGCCGCCGCCCCCAGCGCCAGGTGGCGCGCCCCCAGCAGCCGCCGCAGCAGCGCCCCCAGCAGTACGCGCCGCAGCAGCCGCGCGGGCAGCGGCCCCAGCAGCAGTACGCCCCCGCGCCGCAGCACCACCAGCCGCAGCACCAGCCCCAGCAGTACGCGGCGCCCCCGCAGGCGCCGCAGCCCCAGCAGCCCGCACCGGCGCCCACGCGCGAGCCGCGGCAGCCGCGTCAGCGCAGCGCCAACCCGATGAAGATCCCGGGTCTTGGCTGCCTCAAGGGCTGTCTGTTCACGATCCTCATCCTCTTCGTCGCGAGCTGGCTGGTCTGGGAGTTCAGCCCGCTCCAGGACTGGATCGGCACGACGAAGGGGTACTGGGAGCAGCTGACGGACTGGTACCACACGGTGGGCGACTGGATCGGCAAGGTCGGCGGCAAGTAGCGCCGTCCCCGCCGTGGCAACCCCTGGACCAGTCCGACGAGTCCGGTGATTTGTCGACACCTGCAGAGTGATTTCCGCTCCCGGAGTGAAGGTTGGCGGCAAGGCCGCGTAGTTTTGTCGCCAACACGCATCCGTAGGAGCAGTCTTGACGCGCAAGATCGGCAGCCGGTACACCGCCCACCAGATCCTGGGCCGTGGCAGCGCCGGCACGGTGTGGCTCGGCGACGGACCCGAAGGCCCCGTCGCCATCAAGCTGCTGCGCGAGGACCTGGCGTCCGACCAGGAACTCGTCGGCCGCTTCGTCCAGGAACGGACGGCTCTGCTCAGCCTCGACCACGCGCGCGTGGTGGGCGTCCACGACCTGGTGGTCGACGGCAACGACCTGGCCCTGGTCATGGACCTCGTCCGCGGCACGGACCTGCGCACCCGCCTGGAGCGGGAGCGGCGCCTGGCCCCGGAGGCCGCCGTCGCCATCGCCGCGGACGTCGCCGACGGGCTCGCCGCCGCGCACGCCGCGGGCATCGTGCACCGCGACGTCAAGCCCGAGAACGTCCTCCTGGACATGCAGGGCCCCCTCGGCCCCGGCGGCGCGCACCCCGCCCTCCTCACGGACTTCGGCGTCGCCAAGCTCATCGACTCCCCGCGCCGCACCCGCGCGACGAAGATCATCGGCACCCCTGACTACCTCGCCCCCGAGATCATCGAGGGCCTGCCGCCGCGCGCCGCCGTCGACATCTACGCGCTGGCCACGGTCCTGTACGAGCTCCTCGCGGGCTTCACCCCCTTCGGCGGCGGCCACCCCGGGGCCGTCCTGCGCCGCCACGTCACCGAGACCGTGGTCCCCCTGCCCGGCATCCCCGAGGAGCTCTGGCAGCTCCTCGTCCAGTGCCTGGCCAAGGCGCCCGCGTCCCGCCTGCGCGCCTCCGAGCTCGCCGCGCGCCTGCGGGAGCTGCTGCCGCTGGTCGCGGGGATGCCGCCGCTGGACGTCGACGAACCCGACACGGAGCCGTCGCAGGCCGAGGAGGCGTACGAGGACTCGGCCCCCGAGCCGCGCGAGGCCGCTCCCCGGCGGGGTGCGGTGCCCCTCGTCCCCGGCTCGGCCTCCACCGACTCCAACCGCGACACGCACACGTCCATGCGGGTCCCCGGCCCCGACGAGCTGGCGGGCGGCGCCCGCGGCACGGCCCGCGCGCCCCGTGCCGCAGGCACGGCCCGCCCCGGCTCCGCCAAGCACCGCGTCTCGGCCCGTCGCCGCCGGATCACGCTCGGGGTGGCGGGCGTGGTGCTCGTCGCGGCGGCGGGCGTCGGCACGTGGGCCGCCACGACCGGCGACGACCCGGACTCCCCCCCGACGGAGCCGGGCAACTCGGCCCCCCGCACGCCCTGACCCCCGCGTACGAGTGGTCCACCTCACCCCGCATGTCGTCCGCGTATACGCCGTGGCCGCTCGCGCGGTTCCCCGCGCCCCTGGGTGGTCCGCCTGGGCCGGTATGTCGTCTGCGGGTACGCCGTGGCTGCTCGCGAGGTTCCCCGCGCCCCTGGGTGGTCCACCGCACCCCGCACCCAAGGCGCCGCCCCAGGGGCGCGGGGAACTGCGCGCCCAGCCCCCACGGCCCGCAGGCAGGTCTTCAGGGGCGCGGGGAACTGCGCGACAAGCCCAGCGCCGCCCGCAGGCGAACCCGCGGAGCAGTGGAACCCACCCCCACCGCCCCGCCCCGCAGGGCCCCGTCCCCATAACCGTTACCCTGGATTCGTGGCAGTCGTCGATGTATCCGAAGAGCTCAAGTCCCTCTCCTCGACCATGGAGTCGATCGAGGCCGTCCTGGACCTCGACAAGATGAGGGCCGATATCGCCGTGCTCGAGGAGCAGGCGGCCGCACCGTCCCTCTGGGACGACCCCGACGCGGCGCAGAAGATCACCAGCAAGCTGAGCCACCTCCAGGCGGAGGTCAGGAAGGCCGAGGCGCTCCGTGGGCGCATCGACGACCTCGGCGTGCTGTTCGAGATGGCCGAGGAGGAGGACGACCCGGACACCCGCGCCGAGGCCGAGTCCGAGCTCACGGCCGTCAAGAAGGCGCTGGACGAGATGGAGGTCAGGACCCTCCTCTCCGGGGAGTACGACTCCCGCGAGGCCGTCGTCACGATCCGCGCGGAGGCCGGCGGCGTCGACGCCTCCGACTTCGCCGAGAAGCTCCAGCGGATGTACCTGCGCTGGGCGGAGCGCCACGGCTACAAGACGGAGCTCTACGAGACGTCGTACGCGGAGGAGGCCGGCATCAAGTCGACCACCTTCGCCGTCAACGTCCCGTACGCCTATGGCACGCTCTCCGTCGAGCAGGGCACCCACCGCCTCGTGCGCATCTCGCCCTTCGACAACCAGGGCCGCCGCCAGACCTCGTTCGCCGGTGTCGAGATCCTCCCCGTGGTCGAGCAGACCGACCACATCGAGATCGACGAGAGCGAGCTGCGCATCGACGTGTACCGCTCCTCCGGCCCCGGCGGCCAGGGCGTCAACACCACCGACTCCGCGGTGCGCCTGACCCACCTGCCGACCGGCATCGTCGTCTCCTGTCAGAACGAGCGCTCGCAGATCCAGAACAAGGCGACCGCGATGAACGTCCTCCAGGCGAAGCTCCTCGAGCGCCGCCGCCAGGAGGAGCAGGCGAAGATGAACGCGCTCAAGGGCGACGGCGGCAACTCCTGGGGCAACCAGATGCGTTCGTACGTCCTGCACCCGTACCAGATGGTGAAGGACCTGCGGACGGAGTTCGAGGTCGGCAATCCCGAGTCCGTCTTCAACGGCGAGATCGACGGCTTTCTGGAAGCCGGAATTCGCTGGCGCAAGCAGCAGGAGAAGTAAAAGCCGCCGATAACGGCTTTATCGACAAGGCAACTGCCACCCTTGGGGCGGCAGTTGCCTTTTTCGTCACAGTCACATCTCCGTAGGACGGTCAACACCCCAGATTTCGGACATCGCGCCCGCAACGACCTTGACGCTGCTGTGAAAAGTAGAAAGGCTGGCGCGCGGCATGCGTATTCCTGGGGCGCGTGGGATCTGTGGGGGCTGATCGAATCGCCCCCGGCGAACGCAGCCCCGGACGCTGCCTCTCTGACAATTCAGCTACTGGGGGTAGCAACCAGATGACCAAGAAGACGCGGATCCGTGTCGCGCGGATAGCCGCCGGTGCCGTGATCGCCGCCGGCGCCTCGCTGACCGCCGCGGGAGCCGCTTCGGCCCTCGACGTCGGTGTCGACCTCGGCGGCGTCGGAGTCGGCGCGCACGCCAACGACAGCGGCGTCGGCGTGGACGTGGACGTTCCGGGCGCCGAGAACCCGGAGATCCCGGGGCCGGACGACCCCACGGACGACCCGCCGGTGCCCACCGAGGAGCCCACCAGCCCCGAGGAGCCGACGAACGAGCCGACCGAGCCCACCGAGGACCCGGACCCGGACCCGACGACGCAGCCCACCACCGACCCGACCGACCCGGGGAACGGTGACGGCGGCAACACCGGCAACGGCGGCGACACCGGCAACGGCGGCAACACCGGCAACGGCGGTGACACCGGCAACCACGGCGGCAACGGCACCAACCCCGACGGCGGCTCCGTCCCCGTCGAGCAGGGCAAGGGCAAGGACAGCCTGAACGACACCGGCTCCCAGCCGGTCGAGCAGGGTGGCCACACCGCGGACAGGGCCGCTGACAAGGGCGGCAAGGGCGGCGAGCTCGCCGAGACCGGCGCCGCCGAGACCACGTTCCTGCTGATCGGTGCCGCGACGATGATCGCCGGCGGCATCGGCTTCCGCGTCCTGCCGCGTCTCGTCGGCAACCGCGGCGCCGCCGCCTGAATCAGGCGGTGACGTACGCCACGTACGTGTGAAGAAGGGCCCGGAGCTCGATCAAGCTCCGGGCCTTTCTGTCAGGTCTCTGCCGACGCGTGCGTGCCGTGACGGTTCGTGACCGCCCGGCGCGACGCCGAGCCGCTACGCGGTCTGGTGCGCGAGCAGCGCGACCGCCGCGATCAGCACGACGAGCAGCGCTATCAGCGCCGCGGGATTGAGCCCCGCGAAGGGCCCTTCCTGCTGCATACGGGCGCGACTGGCCCGGCACACGGGGCACCGGCCCTCACTCACAGGCGCTGCGCAGTTCGCGCATACCAACCGATCCAGGGTCATGCGCTTCTCCTCCCGCACAGTCTCAGCCTGCCCAACGCTGAGGGGGACCCAATCGTTCCCCCTACCACTGTGCCAGCTTCCGTGGATTTCGGCGCGCCCCGTCGCCTCCCGACGCCTCCCGGCGCTTTCCGGCGGATCCGTACCCCCGTACTTCCGAGACAATCGGCGCAACTCAGGACGCCGACTGCGCTCGCGCACCGGCTTCGCGTATGGTCACGCTCACCTACCCCCGGCAACCCGTGGTGCATCCGTGATCCGATTCGACAACGTCTCCAAGGCCTATCCGAAGCAGACCCGCCCCGCGCTCAGGGATGTCTCCCTCGAGATCGAGAAGGGCGAGTTCGTCTTCCTGGTGGGGTCATCCGGCTCCGGAAAGTCCACCTTCCTGCGGCTCGTCCTGCGCGAGGAGCGCACCAGCCACGGCCAGGTGCACGTCCTCGGCAAGGACCTCGCGCGCCTGTCCAACTGGAAGGTGCCGCACATGCGGCGCCAGCTGGGCACCGTCTTCCAGGACTTCCGCCTCCTGCCCAACAAGACCGTCGGCGAGAACGTGGCCTTCGCGCAGGAGGTCATCGGCAAGTCCCGCGGCGAGATCCGCAAGTCCGTGCCCCAGGTCCTCGATCTCGTGGGCCTCGGTGGCAAGGAGGACCGGATGCCCGGCGAGCTCTCCGGCGGTGAGCAGCAACGCGTCGCGATCGCGCGCGCGTTCGTCAACCGCCCGAAGCTCCTCATCGCCGACGAGCCGACCGGCAACCTCGACCCGCAGACGTCCGTCGGCATCATGAAGCTGCTCGACCGGATCAACCGGACCGGCACCACCGTCGTGATGGCCACCCACGACCAGCAGATCGTGGACCAGATGCGCAAGCGGGTCATCGAGCTGGAGAAGGGCCGTCTCGTCCGCGACCAGTCGCGCGGCGTCTACGGCTACCAGCACTGACGGTCCCGTCCCCCCGACGGCCCCGTCCCGCTCGTACCGTCTGAACCACCTGATCCACTGAAAGGCCGCCATGCGCGCCCAGTTCGTCCTGTCGGAGATCGGCGTCGGTCTCCGCCGAAATCTCACGATGACCTTCGCGGTCATCGTCTCCGTAGCGCTTTCGCTCGCCCTGTTCGGCGGTTCGCTGCTCATGCGTGACCAGGTGAGCACGATGAAGGGCTACTGGTACGACAAGGTCAACGTCTCGGTCTTCCTCTGCAACAAGGCCGACGCCGAGCAGGACCCCAAGTGCGCCAAGGGCGCCGTCACCAACGAGCAGAAGGACCAGATCCTCCGCGATCTGAAGAAGCTGCCCGTCGTGGACAAGGTCCAGCACGAGTCGGCGGACGAGGCGTACAAGCACTACAAGGAGCAGTTCGGCGACTCACCGCTGTCCAGCTCGCTGACGCCGGACCAGATGCAGGAGTCGTACCGCATCAAGCTCAAGGACCCCGAGAAGTACCAGGTGGTCGCGACCGCCTTCTCCGGGCGCGACGGCGTGCAGTCCGTGCAGGACCAGAAGGGCTACCTGGACAACCTCTTCGGCCTCCTCAACGGCATGAACTGGGCGGCCGTGGCGGTGATGGCGCTGATGCTCGTCGTCGCGCTGATGCTGATCGTCAACACCGTGCGTGTATCGGCGTTCAGCCGCAGACGTGAGACCGGCATCATGCGGCTGGTCGGCGCGTCCAGCTTCTACATCCAGATGCCGTTCATCATGGAGGCCGCGGTCGCCGGTCTCATCGGCGGCGGTGTCGCCTGCGGAATGCTGCTGATCGGCCGGTACTTCATGATCGACCACGGCCTCGAACTCTCGGAGAAGATCAATCTGATCAACTTCATCGGCTGGGACGCGGTCCTGGCCAAGCTGCCGCTGGTGCTCGCGATCGGCCTGCTGATGCCCGCGCTTGCCGCGTTCTTCGCGTTGCGCAAGTACCTGAAGGTGTGACAAGAGCCCTCCGGGTGTCCGGGCGCCGTACGGTTCAACCAGCCGTACGGCGCCCTCCGTTGTCCTAGACTCACCGTCATGTCAGGCCTCGACCGGTTCGCCGATCGGATCTCCGCGCCCCGCCGCATCCGCCGCGGGGCCACGCTGACATTGGTCTTCGCGAGCGTCCTCGCGACGGGGGCCGCCACCGGATCATGGAGCGACGCGGCGGACGACAGCCGGAACGCGCCACCTCCTCCGCTGCGGTCCGACACCGTGCTGTCGTCGGCCGACGGGACCGGCACCGCCGAGAAGGCCGCGGACGCGGCCGCCGAGGCCATGGCCGACGGCAAGTCCGGCAAGAAGGCCGCCGAGGAGGCCGTCAGCCGCAGCGGGGACCGCTGGGGCTCGGTCTACTCCCCGGGGGAGTACCAGGAGTTCGAGAAGGCACTCGGCGGCGGGTACACGGGCGTCGGCCTGTGGGCCCGGCGCACCGCGGAGGGGCGCATCGAGGTCTCCCGGGTCCGCGAGGGCGGGCCCGCCGACCGGGCCGGGCTCCGCGAGGGCGACCGGCTGCGCTCCGTCGACGGCGCGCGCGTCACGGGACGCCCGGTCACGGAGGTCCTCACCCGGCTGCGCGGGAACCGTGCGGGCACCCCGGTCGTTCTCGGCCTGGAGCGCGGCACGCGCGCGTGGCGCGAGACGCTGCACCGGGCCCACCTCTCCACGGACCCCGTCACCGTCACCCAGCTGCCGAGCGGCGCCGTCCTGATCAAGGTCGCGGCGTTCACCAAGGGCTCCGGGGACGCCGTGCGGGACGCGGTGCGCACGGCCCCCGAGAACGCCGGAATCCTTCTCGACCTGCGCGGGAACTCCGGGGGCCTGGTCTCGGAGGCGGTCACGGCCGCGTCCGCGCTGGTCGACGGCGGCCTGGTCGCCACGTACGACGTACGCGGGGAGCAGAAGGCGCTGCACGCCGAGCGGGGCGGCGACACGGACAGACCCCTGGTCGCGCTGGTGGACGGCGGCACGATGAGCGCGGCCGAGCTGCTCACGGGCGCCCTCCAGGACCGCGGTCGCGCGGTCGTGGTGGGCTCGAGGACCTTCGGCAAGGGATCGGTCCAGATGCCGAGCCGTCTGCCGGACGGATCCGTCGCCGAGCTGACCGTCGGCCACTACCGCACCCCGTCGGGGCGCGCGGTGGACGGCCGGGGCATCACGCCGGACCTGGAGGCCGAGGACGGGGCCGAGAAGCGGGCCGAGACAGTATTGACTGGCCTCGGACCCCCCTCGTAGTGCGAAAATGGCCGCACTATGGCGAAGGAAAAGGTAAAGCGCAAGGCCGCGAAGGCCGCTGAGAAGGCCCCTGCCCGCAAGATGGTCGCGCAGAACAAGAAGGCGCGGCACGACTACCACATCCTGGACACCTACGAGTGCGGCCTGGTGCTGATGGGCACCGAGGTCAAGTCGCTGCGGATGGGCCGGGCCTCCCTGGTGGACGGCTTCGTGCACATCGACCGCGGCGAGGCGTGGCTGCACAACATCCACGTCCCGGAGTACGTACAGGGCACCTGGACCAACCACTCCGCCACGCGGAAGCGCAAGCTCCTGCTGCACCGGGCCGAGATCGACAAGCTGGAGTCCAAGTCGCAGGAGACGGGTCACACGATCGTGCCCCTCGCCCTGTACTTCAAGGACAGCCGGGTCAAGGTCGAGATCGCGCTGGCCAAGGGCAAGAAGGAGTACGACAAGCGGCAGACGCTCCGCGAGAAGCAGGACACGAGGGAGACGAGCCGCGCGATCTCGGAGGTGCGGCGCCGGCAGGGCATCGCTTAGCCCGCCCGACAGGAATAGGCTGGCACCGTCGTACGTTGGTCACGTACGATGGGTCTTGCCCCGCTGGTGACGGGGCGCCCGGATCGGAAGATCCACTTTGAAAAATCAACATGGGGATGATCGGTTTCGACAGCGGATGTCGAAGCAGGGGAAGCGTGTCGAGGAAGCGGCAATGATCTCGTAAACCATATGTCGCAAAAAATAATCGCCAACACCAAGCGCGATTCCTTCGCCCTCGCTGCCTAAGTAGCGACTTGCGAAGTGTCAGCCCGGGGCTGTTCCCGACCCGGATCCTGGCATCAGCTAGGGAACTAAACTTCTAGACCCGGTCACGGGGTTTAGAAGGAAATCAAACAGTGGCTGGGCCCGTCGGCGACTTGTTCGCGTGATCGCCGGGGCCGAGAAAATCGCAGCGAACTGCACACGGAGAAGCCCTGATTCTGCACCGTTGGACGCGGGTTCGATTCCCGCCATCTCCACAATTCCCATGTGAGGCGAAAGCCCTCCGGCCACCGGCCGGGGGGCTTTCGTCGTGGATGGCCGTTGTTCGTCGTCGGCCAAGCCGGAGTGGGGTCTGTCGGGACGCCTTCGAGTCGGGGATGCTCCAGGGTCATGAAGAGACCCGTGAGACGCGTCAACACCCGCATGCGCCACTGGATCTGGCCCGCCGTGCTCGCCGTCGCGGCGGCCGGGCTCTCCGCCGGTTCCCCGGCCGGCGCCGACTCCGACCGGTCGGGGCTGCCCGAAGCCATCGACACCATCCTCGGCGACCCGCGCATGGAGGGCGGCGTGGCGAGCGTCGTGATCGCCGACTCCGCGTCCGGCGACGTCCTCTACCAGCACCGCTCCAGCGGGCGCCTGATGCCCGCATCCAACACCAAGCTGCTCACCTCCGCGGCGGCCATGGAGCTCCTCGGCCCCGACCACCGCTTCACCACCGACGTCCTCTCCGACGGCTCCCGGCACGGCCGGACGCTCCGGGGTGACCTGTACCTGCGCGGCACCGGCGACCCGACGACACTCGCCAAGGACTACGGCCAACTCGCCGCGAAGATCGCCGACTCGGGGATCAGGCGGGTCACGGGGCGCCTCGTCGCCGACGACACCCGCTTCGACAGCAGGCGCATCGGTGACACCTGGGCCGGCGACGACGAGTCCTCGTACTACGCCGCGCAGATCAGCGCCCTCAGCGTCGCGCCCGACACGGACTACGACACCGGGACGGTCATCGTCCAGGTGGCACCCGGCGCGCGGCCCGGGGACAGGCCGCGCGTGAGCGTGACGCCGAAGACCGACTACGTGGACATCGACCTGCGGGCGACCACCGTCGCCGGGGGCGGCGCCGACACCGTCGCCGTGGAGCGGCAGCACGGCAAGAACACCATCACCGTCAGCGGCACCGTCCCCGTCGGCGGGGACACCACCAAGGAGTGGGTCACCGTCTGGGAGCCCACCGGATACGCGGCCGACGTCTTCAGGGACGCCCTCGCCGCGCACGGCGTGCGGGTGAGCGGACCGACCAGGACCGGGACCGCCACGCCGAAGCGCGCCCGGCAGCTGGCCTCGCACGACTCCATGCCGCTCAAGGAGCTCATGGTCCCGTTCATGAAGCTCTCCAACAACATGCACGCGGAGAGCCTCACCAAGGCCATGGGGCACCGCGCGACCGGACGCCCCGGGAACTGGGACGACGGCATCGCCGCGATCGGCGGGTACCTGAAGACGGCCGGCGTCGACCCGGGCAGGATCCGTCAGGTCGATGGCTCCGGGCTGTCCCGCAAGGACAACGTCGCGGCCGAGCAGTACATCAGGCTGCTGCGGTCGGTGAAGGGCGAGCCGTGGTTCGCCGACTGGTACGCGTCCCTTCCGGTGGCCTGCGCCCCGGACAAGTTCACCGGCGGCACGCTGCGTTCGCGGATGTGCGGGACTCCGGCGGCCCTCAACGTCCACGCGAAGACGGGGACGCTGACGGGGGCGTCCGCCCTGTCCGGGTACGTCAAGGACAAGGACGGGCGCGAGCTGGTCTTCAGCATCATCCTCAACAACTACCTGCCGTCGTCGGTGAAGGCGCTGGAGGACGCCATCGTGGTCACGCTCGCCTCGTCGACGGGGGACAGGGCCGTCCTGGTCACGCCGCGTTCGAAGCGCGCGTCCGGGCGGGACGGCGGCGAGCTGGAGTGCTCGTGGCGCAAGCCTGCGCGGTGCTGAGCAGCAGCGCACAGCAGGCGGCGGTGACCGGCACTCCGTAGCCCGCGGTGGTGCCCAGGTGCTCCACCGCCCAGCCGCCGCCCGCAGCCCCGCACGCGATGCCCCCGAGGAGGCCGGTCACGGCGAGGGTCATGCCCTCGTTCAGCCGCCCCTCGGGGGTGCGCCGCTGGACCAGCGTCATGCCGGTGACCAGCGTGGGCGCCGTCGCCATCCCGGCGACGAGCAGCGCTCCGGACAGGACGGTCAGCGAGCCCGTCACCACCACGGCGAGCAGGGGCAGCGTCATCATGGCCGCCATCGCGGCGGCACACAGGAGGTGGCGGCGGCCGAGCGGCCCGCTCGGTCTCACGGCTCCGTAGAGGAGGCCCGCGGCGCAGGAGCCCGCGGCCTGCAGGGCGAGGACCACGCCCGCGGCAGCCTTGTGGCCCTGGGAGTCCGCGAAGGCGATGGTGACGACTTCGAGGGAGCCGAAGACGGCACCGGTGGCGAGGAACGCGGCCAGCAGGGCGGGCATCCCGCGCGCGCGGAGGGGCGATTTCGCCTCCGCGGACGTTTTCGTACGTCTCTGGGGCGGGGGTTCCGTCGAGCGCTGGGCGGCGAAGACGAGGACGCCGCTCACCAGCAGGACCATGCCGGTCAACGTGCCGGCCTGGGGGAAGAACGTGCCGCAGAGGAAGGCCGCGAGGACCGGGCCGAGCATGAAGCAGAGCTCGTCGGCGGCCTGCTCGAAGGAGTTGGCGGTGTGCACGGCCTGTGTGTCGTCCTTGAGGAGGTGGGCCCAGCGGGCCCGGGACATGCCTCCCGTGTTGGGGGTCGTGGCCGTGGCGGCGTACGACGCGAAGAGCGTCCAGTCCGGCGCCCCGTAGCGCACGCACAGCAGCAATGAGAGGGAGCCGAGGGCGGCGACGAGGGTGGCGGGGACGGCGACGCGCGCCTGGCCGTGGCGGTCGACGAGCCGCGCCGTCCAGGGCGCGACGACGGCGGTCGCCGCGAGTCCGGTCGCGGTGACGGCGCCGGCCAGGGCGTACGAACCGCGCGCACCGGAGATCATGATGACGGCGCTCACGCTGAACATGCCCATGGGGAGGCGGGCGACGAGGTTGCCGAGGGTGAAGGCGGTGGCGCCGGGTATCGCGAAGAGGCGCGCGTAGGGGTTGCGGGGCATGGAGCCAGCCTCGCCGGGAGAGATCGGCGGGGTCCAACACCTTCTGGGTGCCGATTCACGCACCTGCGTTGTAGGTTCCTGCGATGACCGCAGAACCAGTCGTACGCCGCCGCGATGTGGACCCGCGCCTGCTGCGCGCCTTCGTCACCGTCGCGGAGGAGCTGCACTTCACCCGGGCGGCCGCCAGGCTGTACGTCGCACAGCAGGCGCTGAGCCGTGACATCCGGCGCCTGGAGCGGGAGTTGGGCGCAGGGCTCTTCGCGCGTACGACGCGGCAGGTCGTGCTGACCGCCGACGGCGAGCGGCTGCTGCCGTACGCGCGGCGCGTCCTGGAGGCCCAGGACGACCTGGCCGCAGCCGCCACCGGCGCGGCCCGCCCGCTGCTCGTCGACCTCAACAGCCCCGGCCTGGTCTTCGGCCGTATCCTGGAACGGGCCCGCGAACTCAGCCCGGAGTGCGAGCTGATGGCCCGCTTCGAGAGCGGACTCACCGGCGCCGCCGCCGAGTTGCTCGCCGGGCGGCTCGACGTCTCCTTCGGGCGCTTCGCGGGTCTGGCTCCCGCGCTGCGGGCCGGGCTCGACCAGCAGCCCGTGCGGTACGAGCCGATGGCCGTGCTGCTTCCCTCCGGCCATCGGCTGACGGAGCTCGACGCGGTGCCGCTGGACGCGCTCGCGGGCGAGATCGTGTACGCGGGGGCCGGCAACCCCAGGACGCCGGAGTGGACCGACCTCGCACGCTGCCTCTTCAAGGGGCGCGGCATCGAGATCGCGCCACCCGTGCCGCTCGCCGTCGGCGTCGCGGAATTCGAACGAGTCATGGCGAAGAACCGGTATCCGGTCCTCGCGGTGGTGGACTTCCCGGCCATGCGGGGAGCCGAACTGCGGCCGCTGACCGATCCCGTCCCGCTGTCCCCGGTGTCGCTGGTGTGGCGAAGGGGCCTTGTACACCGGGGACTTACCGCGATGCGCACGGCCGCCGCGACGCTCGCCGCCGAGGAAGGCTGGCTGGACAGGCCTTCGGGCACCTGGGTTCCGACCGCAGATTCACTCATCATGATGAGTCCGAACTGACGACAACCACACGCCTCGCTCCGGTGCGTACATTCGTGGCCTGAGGGTTCTCGAGTGCAGCTTGAGCACACCTCGAATGCATGGTGAAAGTGGGGGCGTTGGGATCGGGTGGGGGCCCGGTCCGGTCGGCGGGCACTCGTGTTCGTACGCGCACCCGAGCCGGATATGTGGGGGTTGTGCGTACGCATGGAAACGTGGCGAGAAGATGCCCTGTCAGGACACACTCATGATCCGAACGAGGTCACCGTTCAGATCGACGGCGTCGGGCGCCAACTGGCGGACCTGCCTCCCGACCCGGGCCGGGAGGCCACGGCCGACGGACCGGTGTTCGTCGACGAGACGGGCCGCCGCAGCCGGAGGTTCCGCAGGCTCGGCGTGATCGTCGGCATCGTCTGCGCGGTCTACGCGGTGGTCATCGTCGGCACGCTGCTCTCGGGCAACTCCAGCGCGCCCTGGCTGCCCATGCCGGGCCCCGAGGACGACAAGCCCGCGAGCAGGATGCGGCTCCCCGACCGCCCGGCGGTACCCGCCGATCCGTACTTCCCGTCGAGGGTCTCGCCGTCGGACGAGGCCAGGGGCGGCCCCAACGGAATGCCGGAGTCCGGTGACAGCGACGAGCTCGGCCCCTTCCGGACCGGGGGCGACGACAGCCGGGGCACGCCCTTTGCCCCCGGCCCCCGTTCGAGCTCCGGCACCAGCACTGGCACCGGCTCCGACACCGGCCCCGACACCGGCTTCGGCCCCCGTCCCGCCGACGGCGTCGACAGGCCAGGCCCGGGCCCCGGTCCGGCCGTCGGGACCCCCGGCCCGGTCCCGCCCGGCGGCACCGCGGGCCCCGGCTCCGGACCCGGCCCCACCGATCCGACCGTCCCGCCCGTCGAGCCGCCCCCGGCGTCCCCCGCGCCCAGCGTCAACGGCGGTGTCAGCGGCGGCGGAAGCGGGGGAGACGGCGGAGGCGCGGGCGCAGGCGGCGAGGCCCCCGTCGTCTACACCTCTCCCGCGGCGCGGTCCGTCTCGGACACCAAGCCGTCCTCGGAGGGCGCACAGCGATGAACTTCCGCACCACCCGGGGCCGGTCCGGCCACCTCCGGGCCGACGGCCACACCCACGGGCCACGCACCCACGGGCCACGCACCCACGGGCCACGCGCCCGCGGGCCCGGCGCCCACGGCCAAGCCTCCCCGGGCCCGGCCACTGACGTCCGCCCCGGCCCGGCAGAGAACCGGCACGCCCCCGGCAGCGGACGGCGCCGCCACCGCCTGCCCCTGCGCCATCTGCTGCCCCTGCTGCTCCTCGTCGCACTGCTCGCGATGCTGATGCTGCGCGGGTACGTGCACAGCGAGATCCTCGCCGACCATCGCGTCAGGCCCCCCGCACCCACCGATCACGTGCCGCGGAAGATCCTTGAGGGCGGCCCCGTCATCGACACGCGGGGCGGCCGCGAGACCACGCTCAAGGTGCCCGACCACCGGCTCGTGCTCACCTTCGACGACGGCCCCGATCCGGAGTGGACGCCCAAGGTCCTCGACGTCCTGAAGGAGCACCACGCCCACGGCGTCTTCTTCGTCACCGGCACCATGGCCTCGCGCTACCCCGGCCTCGTGCGGCGCATGGTGGACGAGGGGCACGAGGTGGGCCTGCACACCTTCAACCACCCCGACCTCTCCTACCAGTCCACGAGCCGCATCGACCGGGAGCTCTCGCAGAGCCAGCTCGCGCTGGCGGGCGCCGCGGGCATCCGGACCTCGCTCTTCCGCCCGCCGTACTCGTCCTTCGCGAACGCCATGGACGACAAGTCGTACCCGGTCACGCGGTACATAGGCCGCCGCGGCTACCTCACCGTGGTCAACAACACCGACAGCGAGGACTGGCAGCGCCCCGGCGTCGACGAGATCATCCGCCGGGCCACGCCCAAGGGCGGCGCGGGCGCCGTCGTCCTCCTGCACGACTCCGGCGGCGACCGCTCCCAGACCGTCGCCGCGCTGGACCGCCTCCTGCCCGGACTGGACCGCAAGGGGTACCGGCTGGTCAACCTCACCGAGGCCCTGGCCGCGCCGAGCGCGCACACCGAGGTCAGCGGCGTGGAGCTGTGGAAGGGAGAGGCCTGGGTCTTCCTTGTCGGGGTTTCCGAGCACCTCACCGACGGGCTCGCCGTGGCACTCGCCGTCATCGGCGTCCTGGTCCTCGCCCGCTTCGGACTGATGCTGCTGCTCTCCGCGGTGCACGCGCGCCGGGTGCGACGGCGCGACGACGGCCGGTTCCCGCCGGTCACCGAACCGGTCTCGGTCCTGGTCCCCGCCTACAACGAGGCCAAGTGCATCGAGGCGACGGTCCGCTCCCTGATGGCGGGCGACCACCCCATCGAGGTCATCGTCATCGACGACGGCTCCTCGGACGGTACGGCACGCCTCGTGGAAGGGCTGTGCCTGCCGGACGTACGCGTCGTACGCCAGCGGAACGCGGGCAAGCCGGTCGCCCTCAACCGAGGCCTGGCCAACGCCCGCTTCGACCTCATCGTGATGATGGACGGCGACACCGTCTTCGAGCGGTCCACCGTCAGCGAACTCGTGCGGCCCTTCGGCGACCCGCGCGTGGGCGCAGTCGCGGGCAACGCGAAGGTCGGCAACCGCGACTCGCTCATCGGCGCCTGGCAGCACATCGAGTACGTGATGGGGTTCAACCTCGACCGCCGGATGTACGACATGCTGCGCTGCATGCCGACGATCCCGGGCGCGGTCGGTGCGTTCCGGCGGTCCGCCCTGGAGCGGGTCGGCGGCATGAGCGACGACACCCTCGCCGAGGACACCGACATCACGATGGCGCTGCACCGCGACGGCTGGCGCGTCGTCTACGCCGAGAAGGCGCGCGCCTGGACCGAGGCCCCGGAGTCGGTCCAGCAGCTCTGGTCCCAGCGCTACCGCTGGTCGTACGGCACGATGCAGGCGATCTGGAAGCACCGCGGGGCGCTCGTCGAGTCGGGCCCCTCCGGCCGCTTCGGCCGGGTCGGGCTCCCGCTGGTGTCGCTGTTCATGGTCCTGGCCCCGCTCCTGGCACCCCTCATCGACGTCTTCCTCCTCTACGGCCTGGTCTTCGGCCCCACCCAAAAGACCGTCCTCGCATGGCTGGGCGTGCTCACGGTGCAGGCGGTCTGCGCGGCGTACGCCTTCCGCCTCGACCGCGAACGCATGACCCACCTGATCTCGCTGCCCCTCCAACAGGTCCTCTACCGGCAGCTGATGTACGTCGTGCTGCTCCAGTCCTGGATCACCGCTCTCACCGGGGGCCGGCTCCGCTGGCAGAAGCTCCGGCGCACGGGAGTGGTGGAGGCGGCGCCCGTATCCATCCCCGGGCAGCGCACGGGCAGCCATGAGCGGAGGCCCGTCGCATGAGCCACGGCCGCGTACCGGAGGGGTTGCGTCCGCCCAGCATCGACACGACGCGTTCGGCGGCTCGCGAAGAGCCGGGGTGCGGGGGGCGGGGGCGCGGGGAGCGGGGGCGTGAGGGACCGGGGCGCGACCGTTACCTGGACCTCCTGCGCTCCCTCGCGCTCGTCCGCGTCGTCGTCTACCACCTCTTCGGCTGGGCATGGCTGACGATCGTCTTCCCGTCCATGGGGGTGATGTTCGCGCTGGCGGGCTCACTGATGGCGCGCTCGCTGAAGCGGCCCGCGTGGAGCGTGATCAAGGGCCGCGTGCGCCGACTCCTCCCGCCCATGTGGGTGTTCAGCGCGGTGGCGCTCACGCTGCTCTTCGCGGGCGGCTGGAACATCTCCGGGGACCCCGACCACGGGGGTACGTGGGGCCTGCTCTCGATGGTCGGCTACGTGGTGCCGGTGGGCGCCGCGCCCTTCCCGTGGCACCTGGGCGATCAGGCGGGACTCCTGGAGGACACCTGGGCGGTGCAGGCGGTGGGACCGCTCTGGTACATCCGCGCGTACCTGTGGTTCGTCCTCGCGTCCCCGTTGCTGCTGCGGGCGTTCCGCAGGTTTCTCCGGGCGACGCTGCTCGCCCCGCTGGCGCTGACGGCGGTGGTCGGCACGGGCGTCGTGACGATTCCCGGCGAGACGGGCAACACGGTCTCGGACTTCGCGGTCTACGGCAGCTGCTGGGTCCTGGGCATCGCCCACCAGGAGGGCGTACTGGCGCGGGTCCCGCGCTACCTGGCCGTGTCGGCCGCCGCCCTCGTCATGGCCTTCGGCCTCTGGTGGGCCTCGGCGCATCCGGGCCCGGACGGCTGGGACCTGAACGACATCCCGCTGGCGCAGGCGACGTGGTCGCTGGGTTTCGTGGTCATCCTGCTCCAGTACGCGCCGTCCTGGCAGGAGTTGCCGGGAAGGCTGGCGAAGTGGGACAAGCTGGTCACGCTCTCCAACCGGCGGGCGATCACGATCTACCTCTGGCACAACTTCCTCATCATGGCGACGGTGCCGATCATCGACATGGCGTACGACCTGCCGCTCATGGAGGACGAACGCTGGAGTTCGGCGCTCGACTCGACGTACATGCTGTGGATGACCGTCCTGGTCTGGCCGTTGATCGGCCTGACGTTGGTGGCCGTGGGGTGGGTCGAGGACCTGGCGGCGAAGCGGAGGCCGAGGCTGTGGCCGGATGGACGTACGTACGGGCGGGCGGACGGGCGGACGTACGGGCGGACGGCCGGAAGTGGAGGTTCCACTCCCGGCATCGCCCGCGGACCGTTTGCGCCTCGTACCGCGAAGCAAAAGGGAACCGGGCTCGATGAGTGACTGACGGCTGACCAATGGTCGACCGAAAGCCAGCCGAAAGCTGGTCGAAGGGCAGGGGTTTGGGTCGGTATACCCCACTGCTAGGCACACTCGTCGCTGGCATGGCCACAGTCCCCATGGATAGCTTGGTTCACTCCAGAGAACCTCCCACCCTTCACAGGAGCTGACCGGCCGTGAACCGCCGCCCGACTTTGCTCGCAGCGGCCGCCATGACTGTTGCGGCAGTCGTCTCGCTTTCGGCCTGCGGAGCGAGTGACGGCGATTCCCAGGACAAGGACAAGATCGCCGGTGCGGACTCGGGTGGCCGAGCGAGCGAACCGCCGTCCGCCAAGGCGCCCGACGACGGGGTCGACCGGCCGGAGATCGAGTTGCCGAAGGGGGTGAAGAACGTCTTCGAGGGCGGCAGGACCGGTGACTCGAAGAAGGACGCCGTGCTGGCCGACAACGAGCGGTGGCTCAACTCCCTGATCGAAGCGGTGACCGTCGAAGCCAAGGATCACCCGGCGCTGAAGTTCTACGCGGCGGGCGACGGCCTGGTGGCGTCGGCGGAGTACATCCAAGGATTCCAGGAGAAGAAGAAGAGCTTCGTCGGGACCATTCGGTACTACGACCGCAAGGTCACCTTCCTCAAGGACGGTGTCGCGGCGGTGTCGTACTGCAAGGACGGCACCAAGACGTACCCCAAGGATCTGAAGACCGGCACGGTGGACAGGTCGATCGAGGGCTCCGCGAGCGACTACGCCTTCGTCAACACGCGCGTGACAAAGAACGACAAGGGCGTGTGGCAGACGGACTCCGTCACGTCCACGACGGCATCCAAGAAGTGCACGCCGTGAGTGCCCGGAAGCCGTCGGCCCGCTGGTTCGCTCCGAGCACCTCGGGTGAGGGCGGCAAGCTGCCGGCGGGTGAGTTCGGCGCGGCGCAGGACGTCGTCGTGCGAGAGGTTCAGTCGGTCAACCGGTAGCAGGACGACGCGGACGAGGAGAGGGAACGGCATGGGGAACGGCATGGGGAACGGGCGCGAGCGGGTCAGCAGCGGGCAGGTGCGGAAGATGTTCCGGCTCATGGCGAGCGGGGAGCCCGTGGTGCTCACCACCCCCATGTCCTCGCTGAAGAAGCTCGCCCGACTCGCATACGTCGCCGAGCAGTTCGGCTACCAGTACATGGACGCTCGTTACAGCGGTGGCCGCAACGCCCAGCTCCAGCTGTTCATCGCCCCCGACCCGAGCCCTCAGGCGCAGCAGCGTGCGGCGCAGTCCTGGGCCATGTATCCGCACGCCGCCGAAGCCGGTGCGCTCCCGCCGTCGCGGCCCGAGGCCGTGGAGCTGATCAAGGCCCGCGCCAAGTTCGACCTCACCGGCAAGAATGCCGAGCAGCGCATGCTGTACGGCATCGGTGGCGTCACAATCGCCAGTGTGGTGCTGGCCTTCCGCTTCGGGGGCGAGCGCGGTGACTTCGTCGTCGCGGGGATCATCTGGGTCGCCCTGATGGGCCTCGTAGGCATCGGCTTCGTCGTCAACCGGCGACGCAACGCGAAGTTCGCGGCGCGGCTCCAGGGGATGGGCTTCGTGCCGGTGACCGATGAGACGGGGCGCCTTCGGTATCTGCCGCCGGGTACGTCGTGGGGTATGCCGGTGGGTATGCAGGCGGGTCCGCCTCCGGGGGTGCCCGCGCCTGTGTACCCGAATCCGTACTTGAGCCCCTCTCCGTATGCGCAGGGGCCGTACGCGCCTCAGGCGCCTCAGGCGCCGCACCAGTACCAGCAGCCGCCGTCGGCCTAGGACCCGTGCCGACGGGCTGCCTTCAGCGTCTGTATCAGGGCATGCAGTGGTGTGGGGGCGGTGATGAGGATCGCCTCGGGGGTGTCGCTTTCGCGGAGGTGGATCGTGGTCGGGGCGGGCGCGGATATGTAGACGCAGTTCGAGGAGTCGGGACTGAACGTGGACTTCTGCCATTGGGGGGTGGGCAACTCCGGCATGACTGGTTCCTCTCAGGTGTCCTGGGCGATGCGGTGGATGAGGTCGCGGGACTCGGCGGGCCCCAGCGCGTTCTCCTCCATGCGGGCAATCACGAAGCGGTACTTCTCCAACTGTGCTTCGGCGTCGAGGAATTCACAGCCGTGGTGTGCGTCCAGCTGGACTGTATCGAGCTGTGGCACGGGCCCACTGAGGTAGTCGATGGGCTGCCCCGTGCCGGGGAAGGACCCCCTGCCGAACGGGAGTACGCGCACGGTGACGTGTTCGAGCTCGCTCATCTCCAGGATGCGGTGGAGCTGGCCCCGTACGGTGGCGGCTCCGCCGTATCCCATGTGCAGGCGCCTTCGGTATCTGCCGCCGGGTACGTCGTGGGGTATGCCGGTGGGTATGCCGGTGGGCCCGCCTCCGGGGGTGCCCGCGCCTGTGTACCCGAATCCGTACTTGAGCCCCTCTCCGTATGCGCAGGGGCCGTACGCGCCTCAGGCGCCGCAGGCGCCGCACCAGTACCAGCAGCCGCCGTCGGCCTAGGGCCCGTGCCGACGGGCTGCCTTCAGCGTCTGTATCAGGGCGTGCAGTGGTGTGGGGGCGGTGATGAGGATCGTCTCGGGGGTGTCGCTTTCGCGGAGGTGGATCGTGGCGGGGGCGGGTGCGGATATGTAGACGCAGTTCGAGGAGTCGCCACTGAAGGTCGACTTCTGCCAGTCGGGTCGCATGGGGGACGTCTTCTCTCAGAGCTGCTGGGCGAGGTTGTGGATGAGGTCGCGTGACGCGCGAGGGGTGAGCGCGCCGTGCTCCAGTCGATCCAGTACGGTGCGGTACTTCGCCAACTGTGCCTCGGCATCCAGGAATTCGCATCCGTGGTGTGTGTCCAGCTGCACTGTGTCGAGTTGCGGTACGGCCCCGGCGAGGTAGTCGACGGACTGTCCGGTGCCGGGGAAAGCGGCGTCTCCGAAGGGAATGACCCTGATGGTGACGTTGGGCAGCTCGCTCATGGCGACGAGGTGGAGCAGCTGGGCGCGGCTGGTGGCGGAACCGCCGAAGCCCATGCGCAGGGCGGACTCGTGGATGGTCGCCGCATACGGGGCGGGGGAGTCCCTGTGAAGCACTTCCTGGCGCTTGATGCGGTGTGTGAGGCGGTGCTCGATCTCGTACTGACGCATGGGCGGGACCACTGCGCGGAAGAGGGCGCGGGCGTGGTCCGTCGTCTGTAGGAGCGCGGGGATGTGGATGACCAGGGCAACCCGGAACTCCCGCGTGTGGTGCTCCAGTTCGGCCAGATCGATCAGGCTTACGGGGAGGTGATCTCGGTACTCGTCCCACCAGCCCCGTTTGCGGCCGCCTGTCATGGCGGCCAAGGCGTCGAGCAGCGAGTCGTCGGCGCAGTTGTAGGTACGGGCGAAGCTGCGGATGCGGTCGGCGCCCACAGGGTAGCGGCCGGCCTCGATGCTGCTGATCTGGCCCTGCCTGAGGCCCAGCTGCTCGGCGGCGGCTGTCGCGGTCAGTCCTGCCTGCTCTCGTAGCTTGCGCAGTTCGGTGCCCAGTCGCCGCTGGCGGAGGGTCGGGTTGGTGCTGGGCGGCACGTGTGCCTTCTCTCTTGCGGGGCGTGGCCCTCGCGTCACCCACACGAGGGAAATGTGAAGTGTGTTGCCTGTTCAGTATCAAGTATCACACTGACTCCTCTACGGTGAGTCGCATACCGCCCAACTAGCCGCGTCCATGAGCCGGAAGAGCACCGCATCACGGCGGCATCGCCACCGCTGGACGCCAGGCGGGCACCCCCTTCCTCCCAGGAGCCATCCATGGTCACCGTAACCCCACCCGAAGGCTGGTCCTACGCGCTTCACCTGCCCCATGACCCCCGCGCCCCGCGCGTGGCCCGTATGACCCTGCGGGCCGCCCTCGCCGGGCACGGCATGGCCGAACTCGGTGACACTGCCGAGCTGTTGACGTCCGAGCTGGTCACCAATGCCTACCGGCACACCGAAGGGCCCGCCTCGCTGCGACTGCGATCCGTGCGGGCGGGCCGGCTCCGGGTGGGGGTGTGGGACACCAGTTCCCACATTCCCGCCCCCTTCGACAAGCCGCCCGGGGCCTTCGGGGGCGCGACGGCGCCGCCCGCCCCGGAGGGTTCCGGTGGCGGGCGGGGGCTGCATCTCGTGTGCGAGTGTGCCGACTCGTGGGGCGGGTGGCTGCTCGGGCACGAACTCACGGGCCGGGGCGGCAAGTTGTTGTGGTTCGAGCTGGATCGCAGAGGGATCAGTAGCCGACCGTGAATCGTGCGCGGTGGTGGGCGGGGCGTTCGGCCTCGTCCAGGAGGGCTACCGCGAAATCCTCCATGGAGATCGCCGAGTTGCCGTCCGCGTCCACCAGCAGCTCGTCCTTGGCGAGGCGGAACTTGCCCGTACGTATGCCGGGTTCGAAGAGTGCCGCAGGGCTCACGTACGTCCAGTCCACGTCCGTCTCCGCCGTGCGGACCGCGTCGTACTGGGCGTTGGACGCCTCGGCTATGTGGCGCCAAGCCGCGGGGACGTAACGCGGGTCGTCGATCGCGAGGACCCCTTCCGTGCCCGGGACCGTGAGGCTGCCCGCGCCGCCGACCACGAGCAGGCGGACGCCGGTGCCGGCCAGGCCCGCGAGCAGTGACGTGGAGACGGTGGCGTGGTCGCCCTCGCGGCCCGGGGCCGGTCTCGTGGCATTGACCACCAGGCCCTGTCGCGCGCTCAACTCCCGTACGTCGTCTGGGTTGGCCGCGTCACCCGTGCGGTGTACGGCGTCGGGGTGCAGCTCCGTGAAGCGGGCGGCGTCGCGGACGACGGCGGTGACCTCGTGGCCCCGGGAGAGGGCTTCGGTGACGATGCGGCTGCCGGTGTTTCCTGCTGCTCCGAAGACGGTGATGCGCATGGGAGTGCTCCTTGGGTTGTCGGTTGTCGGTTATCGGTTCTCGGGGTCTTGCGTGCTGTGGGAGGGCGTCAGCTCGACTTGGGCTGCCGGGGTCCGGAGTTCCTGGCCTGGCCGAGGAGCACGCTCGCCAGCACCAGGGCCAGGCCGACGAGCTGCCACACGGTCAGGGTCTGGCCCAGGAGCAGCAGGCCCGCGAGTGTGGCGACCACCGGGTTGGTCAGGCCGAGGAAGGAGAGCGAGGACGCGGGGAGGCGTTCGATGCCGCGGAACCACAGGGCGTACGCGAGGGCCGTGCCGATGATGCCGAGGTAGGCGTATCCGGCGATGTTGGAGCCGGTGAAGTGGTCGGGCAGGCCCTCGGCGGTGAGGGCGACGGGGGCCAGTATCAGACCGCCCGCGGTCAGCTGCCAACCGGTCAGGGCCAGGAGCGAGACGCCCTCGGGTCGACCCCACCGCTTGCTGAGCACCACGGCGAAGGCCATCAGCGTGGTGGCCGTCAGCATCGCCGCGATTCCCGCGAGGTCGACCACCGCGCTGCCGCGCAGGACGAGGAGGGCGACGCCCCCGACTCCGACGAACCCGGCGGTCAGCGTACGGCGGGTGGGGCGCACCTTCAGGATGCCGACTCCGAAGCCCGCCACGAGCAGGGGCATGACCGCGCTGATCGTCGAGGCGACGCCGCCGGGCAGGTGGTAGGCGCCGAAGAAGACGAGCGGGAAGAAGGCGCCGAAGTTGAGTACGCCGAGCACGGCGGCCTTCCACCACCAGTCGCCGCGCGGCAGTCGCCGGGTGAGGGCGAGGAGGATGAGGCCGGCGGGCAGGGCGCGCAGGGCGGCGGCGAGCAACGGACGGTCGGGCGGCAGGAGTTCGGTGGTGGTGACGTAGGTGGTGCCCCAGGTGGCGGGGCCGATGGCGGCGAGCGCGGCGATGCCGGCGGCGGCTTTGGCGGAGGTGCGGGGGGCCGGGGCCTGCTCCCGGACTCCCTGGGCCTGGACGGTCGAGCTCCGGACGGTCGAGCTCTGGACGGTCGGGCTCTGGACATCGCTCTGCACGGACATGACGCTTCCCCTCGTTTTCCCCTGAACGCTGTTATTCTCAACGTTGAGATAAATATGAGCCCTGGGCCTGCGAACGTCAAGTATCTGAACGTTGAGAGATTTGCGTGCGCGGAGAAGAGACGCCGCCGGCCCGGCTCCCCGAAGGAGGAGGACACCTCGTGACCGACCAGGAGAGCGCGGACGCCATCGACGAGCTGCGCGGCCAGTGGCGCCGCGAGCGCCCCGACCTCGACCAGGCACATCTGGACGCGATGGCCCTGGTGGGCCGCATCAAGCGCGCCGATCACCTGCTGAGCAAGGGCATGAAGCGGGTCTTCGTCGAATACGGCCTGGAGTTCGCGGAGTTCGACGTGCTCGCCACGCTGCGCCGGGTCGGCGCCCCGCACGAACTGACCGCGGGCGGCCTCCTGAAGACCGCGATGGTGACGTCCGGCGCCATCACCAACCGCCTCGACAAACTGGAACGCAAGGGCCTGATCGAACGCCGCCCCGACCCCGCCGACCGCCGCGCCATCCGCGTCCGCCTCACCCCGGCGGGCATGGACGTGGTCGACCGCGCGGTGGTCGACCACGTCGCGAACGAGGAGGCCATGCTGGCGGCCCTGACCCCGGAGGAACGTACGGCTCTCGACGGGGCGCTGCGCCGGCTGCTGGTGTCACTGGGAGATACGCATCTGGGGTGAGGCGGGCCTGCGTTGCTTTCGCGGGGCGTGAACGGATGGCTGGGCGCCCCTCCTCGCGTGGCACTCAGTGATCAAATCGGTGCAGTTGGCGATCGACTCCCGCCAACGGCAGGCGTGTGCGGCCGCTATGCCCGCGTATGCCTGATGTGCGGCAGAGCTCGACGTGGCCTAGCCCTTCTCTCATGGATAGCTTGGTTCACTCCAGAGAACCTTCGCCCCACAGGAGCTGACCGTGAACCGCCGACCCGCCCTGCTCACAGCGGCCATCATGACTGCTGCGGCGGTCTTCTCCCTCTCTGCCTGTGGAGGGGGAGGCGGTGGTTCCGAAGGCAATGACAAGATCGCGGGCGCAGGTTCCGGAGACGAGGCGAAGAAGGCCCCGTCGGCCACGGCTTCGCCCGCCGGGATCGATCGGCCCAAGATCTCCGTGCCGAAGGACGTCGACCTGGTATTCGCTCCCGAGGCGACGGGAGACGCCAAGACCGACGCGGTGTTGCGCGACAACGCGGAGTACTGGCGAGCCATCATCGAGTCGATCGAGAAGCAGGACCCGAAGTCGGAGGCTGTGCGGTTCTACAGCAAGGGGTCGGGGCTGCTTGGGACGATCGAGTGGTCCGGCAACTTCATCAAGTCCGACCTGACGCTGGCGGGAACGGTGCGCTTCACCGACCGAAAGGTCAAGTTCAGCAAGGACGGTTCGGCCGGTCTCACCTATTGCTCGGACGAGTCCAAGGGATTCACGAAGGACCGCAAGACCGGGGAAAAGCACGTCACGCAGGCCGGCAAGGACTCGTACATCCTCTACAACGATCGTCTGCGCAAGAACGCCGACGGCGTGTGGCAGCTCACCAACAGCACCTCCGAGATGGGGAGCGCGCTGTGCCGGCCGTGAGTCCGAAGGGCGTGGTCGTGACAGCCCTCGCGGTCATGGTCATCAGCGCACAGGCAGCATCGCCGGCCTGGGCCGGATGGTCGGATCAGACGGACGGCAAGCAGGCGAAGGGCGGCAAGAGCGGCCGGACCATCACCGTCGAGACCAAGATTCGGACATCGGTCAACGGCAACTCCAACTCGTCCAGGACCGGGAATCTCTCGTCAGCGGACAGCAATTGGGATCCACCCGCCTGTTGGTACGAGCCCGCTTTCTCGCCCAAGGAGATCGAGCGAACGGTCAAGGCGTGGCGGGGCTTCGGAGGCGGTGTGCCGCTCTTCGACGGTGTCGGGGAGTTCGTGGGCGACTTCCTCGACAGCCGCTACAAGGAGGGGCATCCGTACAAGAACTACAACCTCGACAAGCAAGGAAAGGGGATGTTCTGGGCCGCTGCTCCCAACCCGAACCGCAAGGGCGATCCCGAGGCCAGCGCATGCGACAGGCAGCCCTTCTGGGTCGACAAGGGCGAGACGCCGAAAGAGCCCCTGGCCGTGACACCCGAGGTCCTCGCTGAGTACGCCTACGACGAACTGCCCGTACCTGGCACCGAGATCGCCATGGCGCCCGAGGGGGTGACGAAGGTCAACCTCCCAACGTGGGCCTGGCTGGACAGGGCGAAGTTCAAGAAGGTTTCCGTCACGGCAAGCATTCCGAACTCAGGGCTTTCCGCGACTACGACAGCCGAGCCCGTCTCGCTGTCGATCGATCCGGGAACGGACGACGCCGAGACCTACCCCGCCTCCGGGGAGTGCCCCATCGAGGGCGGCAAGATCGGCACCCCCCGTGCCAAGGGCACTCCGGCAGACACGCAGCCCGCGTGCGGGGTGAAGTATCTGAGGTCCTCCGGTGACACCTCGTACAACCTCCGGGCGACCGTCACCTGGGAGATCAGCTGGACCAGCACCACAGGCGAACGCGGAACGCTGCCCGACGGGCAGTTCGGCGCGGACCAGCAGGTTGCGGTCGAGGAGGTGCAGTCCGTCAACCGGTGAGCGGAAGCGGGGGTCGGCGGCCTGCGCCGAACATCCCGGGCAGGGGCTCGTACCTGCCGGAAGCGGCTGCCCCCCCATGGATCTCCTGCTGCGTGACGAGGGGAAGAACGCGCGTGAGCGACCTGTACATCGACGGCGAAATGTTGCGCCGAGTTCGACGCAACTTGGGAGATATCGAGGATCTTCTCGGCAAACCGATCCGGGCCATGGCTGACATGGATGTCAAAGCGATGGGCACCAAGGACTTGGAGCGCCGTATGGAAGATTTCGGCGAAGAGTGGGACTACGGGATCGGGCAGTTGCGAAAATTTTCGAAGGGGGCGGCGAAGACTCTGGCCCATATCGAGAATACCTTTGAAAAACTGGACCTGGATCTCGCTGCCGCGCTCTCGAAGGCGGCGAAGAAGTGAGTGCCCCCGCGATCGATGACTTCCCTGCGTTGGGGTTCGTCCCGTGCCCGGGAAACCATGACGAAGTGGACAAGGTCGTCGGCTCGATTCGTGGAGCGGCAACCGCACTTGGGGAGATCAGAAGGGTCCTGCGCGGCGCTGACGACGGGGAGTGGCGGGGGAAGGCGGCCATCTCCTTCCGGGAGCTGCTGGATGACGAGTTCCGGCCCAAGGTGGAGGAGGCCTTCGATTCCTTCGACGGGGCGAAGGCCGTCATTCAGGGCTGGGCCGACTATATGAAGGACAAGCAGAAGGTGGCCCGCGGCCTTGAGCGGGAAGCCGCAGAGATCAAGAAGGCTGTCGATAAAGAAAAGGGAAAGAAGGGAGGTGCGGGGAAGCGTGAATCCGGGTACGAGGCCAAGGAGACGTCAACCGGTTCCGATGACGACACCGATCCGGTCGAAGAGGTGCGCAAGCGGGCGCGGACTCTACATGCGAATTATGAAGAGGAAGGGAAGAACGCTGCCGATCGCCTGAAAGATGCCATCGATGTGGCACCGAATGAGCCCGGCTTCTGGGAGAGCCTGGGCGACTTCATCGGCGACGTGCTCGATAAGATCGGTGATGCGCTGGCGTGGGTGCACGATCAGCTCATCGAGTTACTGGGCAAGTTTGCCCCTCTGCTGGACCTCATCGGGGATATCGCGGGGCTCTTGAGCGCCGTCACAGGGCTTCTGGCGCTGATCCCGGGGCTTCAGTTCATGGCCGCTGTCTCGCTCCCCCTGGCCGGAGTTGCACTGGGGGCCCACTACCTCTCCGCAGTCGGCACCACAGGGAGTTTCGGCAAGGCGTTGCTGACCAAGGACGTCATCATGGATGCCGTGGGATTCGGGGTCGGAAAGTTGGGCGCAAGGATGGGGGACAGTGTTCTCGCGGCGGCTCAGCTCTCGGGAGCGCCGATGCGGACGGTCCCCCAACTCATCGGCCCTGCCCAGGAAATTCCGTACGGAATATTTCAACTCGCCAAGAGTACGCCCAGTGCTTCCTATGTCATGGGGCAGGATGAGTTCATCTCACGTGCCGCCAGTTTCCATATGACCTGGGCTGGGCACGCGCTGACGGCCGAGGGCGGCGGCGACACCGCCGAGACCGTCGGAAAGATCTTCAAATGGGACTTCGGCGCACTGACGCAGAAGCCAGTGGTGTCCAAATGACTGTGGTGAGCGACGAAGTGGCAGGCATCGAGCCGGGTCGGGTCGAACTGTTCGTTCCTCCCGACTGGTTCGACCTGTTGGCCGACGGGGCCGACAAGGAAGCCGCTCGGGTCCGTTGTGCCGAAATGATCCGCCTTACCTACCCGAACACCCCGGCGTGCCGCAGTGAGGAGTTCGTCGACGGTTTGATGGAGTGCCATGAGCGCTACCTCGCCGACGGTGCTCTCATGTACGGCGTGATCACGGCGCCGCTTCCCAGCACGGGCGCACAGGCCGTATGGCAGGTGCAAGCGGGGGTCGTCGCCGTGCCGTCGGCCCCTGACGAGGTGGACCTCGGTGAGCTGATGTCGAGAGTGTTCGACGCGCAATTCAGGGATCAGGTCGCCTACGTAGAACGGTTCACCACGGAAATGGGGATCGGTATCGGGTTTCTGTCACAGCCGCCTGTTCCCGTTCCGGAGGACTGGGAAGAGGAGGTTCCCGCAGACTTCAGGACCGGTCTGGCGGGTGCCCTGGCCTGCCCGCCCGAGGGAGGCAAGGGTCTCCTGGTCATAGGGACCTGCTTGGATCCTGACCAAGTTCGTGAGCTCGCCGGTCTCGTTGCGATCATTGCCGGGAATTCGGTCTTTCTGCCCGCCTCGCCACCGACTCCGAGTGACCAGTAGGACGACAGAGGAACGGACATGACGAATACCACTCACGCAGACTCCTCACCACGAGGTTCGTTGTTCCGTGCGGCGCCGCTTCCCGAGGGACCCGGTCCGGCCGGGGCGTGGCCGGAGCGGGCGGATCTTCTGCGGGTGCAGTCGGAGGCGCTCAGGAAGCTGATGCGTGAGGATCTCTCGCGTGGCCGTGGACTGGTCTTTCTGTTGTGTGCGGGGCTGGCGACCCTCGTGGCCGTTCTCGTGCCGGTCCTGTTGGCCGACGCGGCCTCGAGTGACAGCGACGACTTCGCCGTATCGGTCGCGGGCTGTTTGCTGCTGGTGATCGTTGCGCTGCCGGCGCTGCTGGTCCTGCGCTCGTTGCGTGCCCGAGGGCTGCGGCGTCGGCGTCTGTTGCGTGAATGGGCCGCTGCGGATCGGGGGCACGACTCCGAGATCCCGTCGGGCTACGGATCTCAGGGCTCTCCGCACTCCCGCTTCTTCAACGCGGCGGCCATCCTGGTCGTGGCGTTCGTCCTGGCTGTCGTGGTGTCGGCGAACGTGTCCGATGCCGACGCACTGGTGATGCTGCCGGGGCTGGCCGTGGGAGCATCCTTCGCTTGGGCGACGGTGCGGAAGTACGCCGACCGGTACAGCTGGGCGTCGCGGGAGAACGTGATGCGAGGGCGCGCCCGCCGACGGCATCAGCACCGGACTCAGATGTCCGGAGGGGTGGAAGTCCAACGGGCCGGGGTCGGCCCCCTGTTGCTCTACGTCGCTCTGTGTGCGCCCGTCACCATCGTTGCGGTGGTCTTCGTGATCGTCCGGCCGGAGAACGTACTCGGCCTCGTCCCAGTGGGTCTTATCGCCCTGGCCGTGTTGGTCGTCGGCCTGCCCATGACCGCGCTCCGGCGGAGCCGGGAGCGAAAGCGGCTCGCTCGGGCTGTCGGCTCCCTGGCGGCCGAGTTCCCGCCCGGAGCGGTCGTGCATCCCGTCCGGTATGGGCTGGGCGAACCCACCGAGCATCATCTGGCCGACGGCCCCGCGGCGTGGGATTGCGGCCCCTCGCGGGCCGGCGTGCTGGCGATCGGCGCGGGGGCGCTCCAGCTTCGCGGGGCGGACGGCAGCGCCCTCGACATCCCGCTCACGGAGCTCGTGTGTGTGGTGTGCATCGCCAATACGGTGAACTGGCTCGATCCGACTGTCGACCTCCTTCTCCACTCCGGCTATTCGGTCGAGCTGCGCACGGCCCGAGCCCAGGAGGTCGCCGAGACGCTGTCCGGCGCGGGGGTGCGGACCGTGTCTGTCTAGAGCTCCCCGCCCCCTCACCACCTCACCCCGCCCCAAGTGAGAGCAACGTTCCCCCACGGTCACCGGAGGCCACGAGGTCGAAATGCGGGATGCCTAGCTTCGGGAGGCGTGGGGTCGTCCTTGGGGGGCGGCCGGGGCGACGTCTGGAGGCATGTGATGTGGATCGAGCGGTGGGATCCGGAGGATGAGACCTTCTGGAAGGAGGAGGGCGGGGAGCGGGTCGCCCGGCGGAATCTGGCGTTCTCCGTGCTCTCCGAGCACATCGGGTTCTCCGTGTGGAGCCTGTGGTCCGTCATGGTGTTGTTCATGGGGCCCGAGTACGGCATCGACGCCGCCGGGAAGTTCTTCCTCGTGTCGATGGCGACCCTCGTCGGCGCCGTCGTCCGCGTCCCCTACACCTTCGCCGTCGCACGCTTCGGCGGGCGCAACTGGACCGTCATCGCGGCGTCCCTGCTGCTCGTGCCGACCGTCGCCGCCTTCGTGGTCATGGAGCCGGGGACGTCGTACGGCACGTTCATGGTGTGCGCGCTGCTCACCGGCGTCGGCGGTGGCAACTTCGCCTCAAGCATGACCAACATCAACTCCTTCTTCCCGTTGCGGGAGAAGGGATGGGCTCTCGGGCTCAACGCGGGGGGCGGCAACATCGGCGTGCCCGTCGTGCAGCTCGTCGGGCTCGCAGTCATCGGCGCGGGCGGCGGGCCGCGCCTGGTGCTCGGGATCTACATTCCCCTCGTCATCGTCTCCGCCGTCTGCGCCTTCCGCTACATGGACAGCATCTCGTCCGTCCGCAACGACACCGGGGCGGTGAAGGCCGCCGTCCGCGACCCGCACACGTGGATCATGTCGTTCCTGTACGTCGGGACGTTCGGGTCGTTCATCGGGTACAGCTTCGCCTTCGGGCTCGTCCTGCAGACGCAGTTCGGGCGTACGCCGCTGGAGGCCGCCCAGCTCACCTTCATCGGGCCGCTCCTCGGCTCACTGATCCGGCCGGTGGGCGGGCGGCTCGCCGACCGGTTCGGCGGGGCGCGCATCACCCTGGGGAACTTCCTCGGGATGGGCGCCGCCACCGGCGTGGTCGTCGTGGCGTCCGTGCGCGAGTCGCTGCCGCTGTTCGTCGGCGCGTTCGTCGCGCTCTTCGTGCTCACCGGGCTCGGCAACGGATCGACGTACAAGATGATCCCCGGCATCTTCCAGGCGAAGGCCGAGGCCAAGGGGCTCGTCGGCGAGCAGGCCGCGGCGTACGGGCGGCGGCTCTCCGGGGCGGCGATGGGGCTGATCGGGGCGGTCGGCGGGCTCGGCGGCCTCGCCATCAACCTCGCCCTCCGGCAGTCCTTCCGGACGGTCGGCTCCGGCACCGGCGCGTTCGTCGCCTTCCTCGTGTTCTACGCGGTGTGCTCGGCCCTCACCTGGGCCGTATACCTTCGAGCGGCGGCCCCCCGTACGGCCCGCGCGACCGCCACGGAGGAGAAGCCGCAGCTCGGCTACGCCGAGGTGTGACGTGCTGCCGTGCTCGGATATGACGTAACACGACGGACATCGCAGCGAACCGGGCCCGTCACGCGCCGTTGACAGGCTCGGTCGTCCGCCGCCCACGAGCAGCCGCCGGCGGGACGAGAGCCACGAGCGCGACGAGACGAGACAGGCCTATGCACGACACCCCATCGAACGACCCGGCCGCCCACGGCCCCCTCGCCGGATTCACCGTCGGCGTGACCGCCGCCCGGCGCGCCGACGAGCTGGGCACGCTGCTCAAGCGGCGCGGCGCCACCGTGCTGCACGCCCCCGCGCTGCGCATCGTGCAACTCGCCGATGACAGTGAACTCCTGGACGCCACCAAGGAGTTGATCGACCACGCGCCGGACATCGTGGTCGCCACCACCGCCATCGGGTTCCGCGGCTGGGTCGAGGCCGCCGACGGCTGGGGGTACGGCGAGGCCCTGCTCCGCTGCCTGCGCGGGGTCGAACTCCTCGCCCGCGGGCCCAAGGTGAAGGGCGCCGTGCGCGCCGCGGGGCTCACCGAGGAGTGGTCGCCGTCGTCGGAGTCCATGGCGGAGGTGCTCGACCGGCTGCTCGGCGAGGGCGTCGCCGGGCGGCGCATCGCGCTGCAACTGCACGGGGAGCCGCTGCCCGGCTTCGTCGAGGCGCTGCGGGCCGGCGGCGCGGAGGTCGTCCTGGTGCCCGTCTACCGGTGGCTGCCGCCGGAGGACCTCACCCCCGTGGACCGCCTCCTCGACGCGACGGTCGGACGCGGCGTCGACGCGCTCACGTTCACCAGCGCCCCCGCCGCCGCGTCGCTGCTCGCCCGCGCCGAGGAGCGGGGCATGACGGACGAGCTGCTCGCCGCCCTGCGCCACGACGTCCTCGTCGCCTGCGTGGGGCCCGTCACCGCGCTGCCGCTGCAGTCCCTCGGCGTGGACACCGTGCAGCCCGAACGCTTCCGGCTCGGCCCGCTCGTACAGGTGCTGTGCCGCGAACTTCCCGCCCGGGCGCGCGCCCTGCCCATCGCGGGCCACCGCGTCGAGATCCGCGGCCACGCCGTCCTGGTCGACGACGAGCTGCGCGCCGTGCCGCCCGCGGGCATGGCCCTGCTGGGCGCGCTCGTCCGGCGCCCCGGCTGGGTGGTGGCCCGCGCCGAGCTGCTGCGCGCGCTGCCGGGCGCGGGGAGCGACGAGCACGCGGTGGAGTCCGCGATGGCCCGCCTGCGCACGGCGCTCGGGACGCCGAAACTGATCCAGACGGTCGTCAAGCGGGGCTACCGCCTCGCCGTCGACCCGGCCACGGGGTCGAAGTACGCGGAGTGAAGGGCGTCGCACAAGGCCAAGGGCCCTAATCCCGAAGCGTACGCCGGGTTCCGGACCCGCCCGGGGAGGGGCACTGTAGGGGTACGCAACGGCATTCACTCACCGGTAACCCCCAAGGCGGTGACAGGCGCATGGCGTTGGGCACGGCCCCGGCCCCGTACGAGCTGCGCTTCGACTCCGGGCGGAGCTGCCTGGACCTCGTGGCGACGGACCATCCCGTGGAACGGCTCTACTCCGTCGAGAGACTGCGCGCCTGGCTCGCCGGCGCGGGCCTCGTCCCGGTGGGCGCGCCGCTGCCCGAAGCGGGGCCGCAGTGGCTCGCCGCTTTCCTCGAACTGCGCGGCCACGTCGCCCAGTTGGTGTACGGCGAGATCGAGCACAGGCCCGCCGTCACCGTCGCCGCGCTCGACCGCGTCAACGCGCTGGCCGCCGCGGCGCCCCCCGCGCCGTGCGCCGTACGCGCCGCCGACGGCACGCTGGTGCGCGTGCTGCGCGGCGACCCCGGCTGCGCGGCACTGGTGGCCGCCGTCGCCCGGGACACCGTCGACCTGCTCACCGACCCGGCCGCCCGCGCCCTGCTCCGCCGGTGCGAGGGCGACAACTGCCCCCTCGTCTACCTCGACACCTCCCGCGGCCGCCGTCGCCGCTGGTGCTCCAGTGAGGTGTGCGGCAACCGCGAACGGGTGGCGAGACACCGCCGCAGGGCCGCGCTCGCCCGCCCGTGAGCCGACGGGCGCCCGGCAACGTACGCAGTGATGTACGCAGTGATGTACGCGGCACCGTACGCAGTGACGTCCGCACGCGCCGGACCCAGTGACGTCCGCACGCGTTGAACACCCGCCACTCCCCGTACGTACCTCCGACGTGAGACCCGCCCGACCCCGCCAAAGCGCGGACACCGGAGGTACGCGTGCGCAAGGATTCCGCCGTGGCCGATGAGCGCCCGCAGCCGCACCGACATCGTCTCGGCCGGCCCCCGGGCCCGGACGAGGAGTTGATGCGCGCCCTCTACCAGGAGCACGCGGGGCCCCTTCTCGCCTACGTGCTCCGGCTGGTGGCGGGTGACCGGCAGCGCGCCGAGGACGTCGTGCAGGAAACGCTCATCCGTGCCTGGAAGAACGCCGGTCAGCTCAACAGGGCGACCGGTTCGGTACGCCCCTGGCTGGTGACGGTCGCACGGCGCATCGTCATTGACGGCCACCGCAGCCGGCAGGCCCGGCCGCAGGAGGTCGACCCGTCGCCACTGGAGGTCATTCCCGCGGAGGACGAGATCGACAGGGCGCTGTGGCTGATGACTCTCTCGGACGCGTTGGAGGACCTGACTCCCGCGCACAGAGAGGTACTTGTCGAAACCTATTTCAAAGGGCGTACGGTCAATGAGGCGGCGCAGACGCTGGGTATACCGAGCGGGACGGTCCGTTCGAGGGTGTTCTACGCGCTCCGCTCGATGAAGCTGGCGCTCGAGGAGCGGGGGGTGACGACATGAGCGAGTTCCACGGCCACCACGACGCGGGCCACCACGACGCTGGCCACCACGACGCAGGCCACCACGACGCGCTCCACGAGACCGTCGGCGCCTACGCCCTCGGGATCCTGGACGACGCGGAGGCCACCCGGTTCGAGGGGCACCTCGCCGGGTGCGGGATCTGCCGACGGCAGCTGGAGGAGTTCTCCGGCATGGAGCCGATGCTGGCGGCGCTCGCGGCCGGCTCGCCCGGCGTACCGGCGTCGGCCGAGCCGCTCGGCACCCGGCCGGGCCCCCGCCTCGCCGAACGCCTCGCCGACGAGGTGGCCGCCAAGCGGGAGCGCGGGCGCAGGCGCGGCCTGTACCTGGTCGCGGCGGCCGTCGCGCTGATCGTCGGCGGCCCGCTCGCCGTCCTCGCGCTGACCGGTGACGGCGGCTCGCCGGACGCGTTGGCCGACCCGCACCCCACCAGCCCCGCCGAGGACGCCTTCTTCCACCACATGGACGAGAAATGGCGGGCCACCGACCCGACGACCAAGGTCAGCGCCACGGTCGGCACGGAGAAGAAGCCGTGGGGCACGCACGCCGTCCTTGAGCTGAAGAACGTCAAGGGCCCCCTCAAGTGCTCGCTGATCGCGGTCGGCAAGAACGGCGAGAAGGAGACGGTCACCAGCTGGTCGGTGCCCGAGTGGGGGTACGGCGTCAAGGACAGCCCGGACAAATGGGCGCGCGGCCCGCTGTACGTCCACGGGGGCGCCGCCATGGACCGCAACGACATCGACCACTTCGAAGTGACCACGTTCGACGGCAAACGTCTGGTGGAGGTCGAGGCGTAGCGCACGACAAGTGCACAGGGCGGGCCCCTTTCGCTTAAGGTGGACGGCTGCTCAATACGGGCAGCAGCACGGTGTGAAAGGGGCCTCGGTGGCCGACGTACGCGAGCGCGAGATCAGCGTCGAACAGGAACATCTCGACCAGGTCTACCGGCGCCTCGAGGAGAAGATCCACGAGGCGGAGTTCCTGATGAACGACGCTGCCCAGCGCTCCCAGGTCGGTACGCCTGGCGCGCTCGCCGAGCGGGACGCCCAGGTCTTCCGGGCCGGCGTCCATCTGAACAGGCTCAACAACGAGTTCGAGGACTTCCTCTTCGGCCGCATCGACCTGCTCCTCGGCAAGGACGGCAAGAAGGGGCCCGACGGCGCCTACACGGCCGTCGAACCGGCGGAGGGCGCGGTCCGCGAGGACGACACCGGCAAGTACGCGGAGATCGCCGAGACGCTGCACATCGGCCGCATCGGGGTCCTCGACGCGGACTACTCCCCGCTGGTCATCGACTGGCGCGCGCCCGCCGCCGCGCCCTTCTACCGCTCGACCCCGGTCGACCCGGGCCGCGTCGTGCGCCGCCGCGTCATCCGCTCCAAGGGCCGCAAGGTCCTCGGCGTCGAGGACGACCTGATGCGCCCGGAGCTCACCGCCCGCCTCGACGGCGAGGAGCTCCCGGTGATCGGCGACGGCGCCCTGATGGCCGCGCTCGGCCAGGCCCGCAGCCACTCGATGCGGGACATCGTGGCGTCGATCCAGGCGGAGCAGGACATGGTGATCCGCGCGCCCGCCGCGTCGGTGACGTACGTGGAGGGCGGCCCCGGCACCGGCAAGACGGCGGTGGCCCTGCACCGCGCCGCGTACCTGCTCTACCAGGACCGCCGCCGGTACGCGGGCGGCATCCTCATCGTCTCCCCGACCCCGCTCCTCGTCGCCTACACGGAGGGCGTCCTGCCCTCCCTCGGCGAGGAGGGCCAGGTCGCGATCCGCGCTGTCGGCTCGCTGGTCGACGGGGTCGAGGCGACCGTCTACGACTCCCCGGCGGTGGCCCGCGTCAAGGGCTCGTCCCGGATGCTCACGGTGCTGCGCAGGGCGGCACGGGGCGCCCTGGAGACGTCATCGGGGGCCGCCCGCAGGGAGCGGGAGCGCGAGCCGCAGGGGCAGCTGGCCTTCGGCGATGAGAGCGACGAGAGCGACGAGCGCGGCGAGGGTGACGGAGGCGACAGGCACGGCTCCGGTGCCGGCCACGGGAACGCCGCCGCGCCCCAGGGCGCCCCCACCCGCCTCCGCGTCGTCGTCTTCGGGCGGCGCCTGGAACTGGACGCGGGCCAGCTGAACCGCATCCGCCGCAACGCGCTCGGCGGCACCGCCCCCGTCAACCTGCTGCGTCCGCGCGCCCGCAAGCTCCTCCTTGACGCCCTGTGGTCCCAGTCGGGCGCGGCGGGCCGCCACACGGACCCCGAACTCGCCGCCGAACTGCGCTCCTCCTTCGACGACGACGTCTCGTCCGAGGACGACTTCATCCACTTCCTGGACGCCTGGTGGCCCGAGCTCACCCCGCGCGGGGTGCTCGCCGCGATGGGCGACGAGCGGCGCCTGGGCCGCTGGGCCCGCCGCGTCCTGAACCCCGGCGAGGTCCGCAAGGTCGCCCGCTCCCTCAGGCGCGACGCCCTGTCCGTGCACGACGTGGCGCTCCTCGACGAGCTCCAGGCGATCCTCGGCACGCCCCACCGGCCCAGGAAGAAGCGCGAACTCGACCCGCTCGACCTGCTCACCGGCCTCGAAGAGCTGATGCCGCAGCGCGAGGAGACCCAGCGCGAGCGCGCCGAACGCCTCGCGGCCGAGCGCACCGAGTACGCCCACGTCATCGTCGACGAGGCCCAGGACCTCACCCCCATGCAGTGGCGCATGGTCGGCCGCCGCGGCCGGCACGCCACCTGGACGGTCGTCGGCGACCCCGCCCAGTCGTCCTGGTCCGACCCGGACGAGGCGGCCGCGGCCCGCGACGAGGCCCTCGGCACCCGCCCGCGCCGCCGCTTCACCCTCACCGTCAACTACCGCAACCCGGCGGAGATCGCGGAACTCGCCGCCAAGGTGCTCGCGCTCGCGATGCCGGGCGCCGAGTCCCCGTCGGCGGTCCGTTCGACCGGCGTCGAGCCCCGCTTCTGCGTCGTACGTGACGGGGATCTCGCCGCGTCCGTACGGGAGGAGGCGGCCCGGCTCCTGGAGCGGGTGGACGGCACGGTCGGTGTCGTCGTGGCGATGAACCGGCGCGAGCAGGCGGCCCGCTGGCTCGCGGGGCTCGGCGAGCGCGTCGTGGCCCTCGGCAGCCTGGAGGCCAAGGGCCTGGAGTACGACGCGACGCTCGTCGTATCGCCCGCGGAGATCGCCGACGAGTCCCCCGCGGGCCTGCGCGTCCTGTACGTGGCGCTGACCCGCGCGACACAGCAGCTCACGGTCCTTTCGGGGGAGCGCGACGAGCCGGACGCGGACGGTGTGCCGGATCTGCTGAGAGATTGACCGGAGCGGCTTCCCGGGAGGGGAATTGCCTTACGGGGTTCGTTTGTTACCTTGGATGTGGCACCGGCCCGATCCAAGCCCCCGGGCCCAACCATCGTCGCTACGAGCGACCACTTGCCGCGAGGCGAGCATGGCGGGTCGGTGTCATGAACTTGAGGAAGAGGTCCACGTCACCAGTGACGTGGACCTCTTCCGCGTTTCCGGAGGCCCGTCGTTTCCGGAGGCCCCTTCCACAGAAGCCCCTACTTCTCGTATGGTGGAAACAGGTTTCCGAAATGAAGCGCTACAGCCGATGAACAAAACGTTCTCAATCCGGGGCGGCTACCACGTACTCGGCGGTAGGTGCGACCATCGGACGGCAAGAGCTACAAGGTGAAAGCAGAGGAAGTCGGCCATGGCAACGGCGCCCAGCGTCTCCTACTCGATGACGGTCCGGCTGGAGGTGCCCGCGAGTGGCACGGCGGTCTCCCAGCTGACCACGGCCGTCGAGTCGTCCGGGGGCTCGGTCACCGGCCTCGATGTCACGGCCTCCGGCCACGAGATGCTGCGGATCGACGTGACGATCGCGGCATCCTCCACCACGCACGCCGACGAGATCGTCGAGCAGCTGCGCACCATCGAGGGCGTCACCCTCGGCAAGGTCTCCGACCGTACGTTCCTGATGCACCTCGGCGGCAAGATCGAGATGCAGTCCAAGCACCCCATCAGGAACCGTGACGACCTCTCCATGATCTACACCCCGGGTGTCGCCCGGGTCTGCATGGCGATCGCCGAGAACCCCGAGGACGCGCGCCGCCTGACCATCAAGCGCAACTCCGTTGCGGTCGTAACGGACGGTTCGGCCGTGCTCGGCCTCGGCAACATCGGCCCGAAGGCCGCGCTGCCGGTCATGGAGGGCAAGGCGGCCCTCTTCAAGCGCTTCGCGGGCATCGACGCCTGGCCGCTCTGCCTGGATACCCAGGACACCGACGCCATCGTCGAGATCGTCAAGGCCATCGCCCCCGGCTTCGCGGGCATCAACCTGGAGGACATCTCCGCGCCCCGCTGCTTCGAGATCGAGGCCCGCCTGCGCGAGGCCCTGGACATCCCGGTCTTCCACGACGACCAGCACGGCACGGCCATCGTCGTCCTCGCCGCCCTCACCAACGCCCTGCGCGTGGTCGGCAAGAACATCGGCGACGTGCGCGTGGTCATGTCCGGCGCCGGCGCGGCCGGTACGGCCATCCTCAAGCTGCTCCTGGCCGCCGGTGTGAAGAACGCCGTGGTGGCCGACATCCACGGCGTCGTGCACGCCGACCGCGAGGACCTGGTCTCCCACGAGGCGGACTCGCCGCTGCGCTGGATCGCCGACAACACCAACCCCGAGGGCCTCACCGGCACGCTCAAGGAGGCCGTCGTCGGCGCCGACGTCTTCATCGGCGTGTCGGCGCCGAACGTACTGGGCGGCGAGGACGTCGCCGCCATGGCCGACGACGCCATCGTGTTCGCGCTCGCGAACCCGGACCCCGAGGTCGACCCGGCGATCGCCCGCCAGACGGCGGCGGTCGTGGCCACCGGACGCTCGGACTTCCCGAACCAGATCAACAACGTCCTGGTCTTCCCCGGCGTCTTCCGCGGCCTCCTGGACGCCCAGTCGCGTACGGTCAACACGGAGATGATGCTGGCCGCCGCCGGCGCCCTCGCCGACGTCGTCGCCGAGGACGAGCTGAACCGCAACTACATCATCCCCAGCGTCTTCAACGACAAGGTCGCGGGCGCCGTGGCCGGTGCCGTGCGCACCGCCGCGAAGGCCGTGGGGGCCGTTGTGACGGGTGCCACGGCCTAGCGGCACGGCGCGTCGCGGAACCCGGGCCCGAAAGGCCCCTCTAGGGTGGCTTGGCAGCAGGCCCCCGACCCCTTCTTTCCAGGGGTGGCGGACGCTTTTCGTGTGACCCCCGGGGGCACCGGATTGGCTTTCCCGCCGCAGGTGGGGGCAGGATGCGTAATCGGGCGCGAGGGTCTGACGTCAGACCCGGGTCCGGGGACTGTCCGAGGACCCTGGCAGCATCGTCTTCGCTGTGCCCATCATGCGGCCCTGCCGCGTGGCACGCCTCAACGGCAAAAGAACACGGGAGTACAAACATGAACCGCAGTGAGCTGGTGGCCGCGCTGGCCGACCGCGCAGAGGTGACCCGCAAGGACGCCGACGCCGTGCTGGCCGCGTTCGCCGAGACCGTCGGCGAGATCGTTGCCAAGGGCGACGAGAAGGTCACCATCCCCGGCTTCCTGACCTTCGAGCGCACCCACCGTGCCGCTCGCACCGCCCGCAACCCGCAGACCGGTGAGCCGATCAACATCCCGGCCGGTTACAGCGTCAAGGTTTCGGCTGGTTCCAAGCTGAAGGAAGCGGCGAAGGGCAAGTAGCCCCGAGCAGCGAGAAGGGGCGGTCACCCGGTGGGTGACCGCCCCTTTTGCGTGCCGTCTACAACATGGCCTCGGACGCCGGCCGGAACGGAATCATCCGGCCGGGCCGGATCAGCTCAGCGCGGCCTTGCCCGGGAGCTCGACCTTCGCGCCCAGCTCCTGGAGCTTCTCCATGAAGTTCTCGTAGCCGCGGTTGATCAGGTCGATGCCGTGGACGCGGGACGTGCCCTGCGCCGCGAGGGCCGCGATCAGGTACGAGAAGCCGCCGCGCAGGTCGGGGATGACCAGATCGGCGCCCTGCAGCTTCGTGGGGCCGCTGACGACCGCCGAGTGCAGGAAGTTGCGCTGGCCGAAGCGGCAGTCGGAGCCGCCGAGGCACTCGCGGTAGAGCTGGATGTGCGCGCCCATCTGGTTGAGCGCGGAGGTGAAGCCGAGCCGCGACTCGTAGACCGTCTCGTGGACGATGGAGAGGCCCGCGGCCTGCGTCAGGGCCACGACGAGCGGCTGCTGCCAGTCGGTCTGGAAGCCGGGGTGCACGTCCGTCTCCAGGGCGATCGCGTTGAGCGAGCCGCCCGGGTGCCAGAAGCGGATGCCCTCGTCGTCGATCTCGAAGGCACCGCCCACCTTCCGGTAGGTGTTCAGGAACGTCATCATCGAGCGCTGCTGGGCGCCGCGGACGTAGATGTTGCCTTCGGTCGCCAGGGCCGCGGAAGCCCACGAGGCGGCCTCCAGGCGGTCCGAGAGGGCGTGGTGGTTGTAGCCGCCGAGGCTGTCGACACCGGTGACCCTTATGGTCCGGTCGGTGTCCATCGCGATGATCGCGCCCATCTTCTGCAGGACGCAGATGAGGTCCTCGATCTCGGGTTCGACGGCGGCGTTCGAGAGCTCGGTGACGCCTTCCGCGAGGACGGCGGTGAGCAGGACCTGCTCGGTGGCGCCGACGGAGGGGTACGGCAGCTTGATCTTCGTGCCGCGCAGCCGCTGCGGGGCCTCCAGGTACTGGCCGCCCTCGCGCTTCTCGATGGTCGCGCCGAACTGGCGGAGCACCTCGAAGTGGAAGTCGATCGGCCGGCCGCCGATGTCACAGCCGCCGAGGCCCGGGATGAAGGCGTGGCCGAGACGGTGCAGCAGGGGGCCGCAGAACAGGATCGGGATGCGCGACGAGCCCGCGTGGGCGTCGATGTCGGCGACGTTCGCGCTCTCCACGTGCGACGGGTCCAGGATGAGCTCGCCCGGCTCCTCACCGGGGCGGACCGTGACGCCGTGCAGCTGCAGCAGGCCGCGTACGACGCGGACGTCCCGGATGTCCGGGACATTGCGCAGCCGGCTCGGAGCGCTGCCGAGCAGCGCGGCCACCATGGCCTTGGGCACGAGGTTCTTCGCGCCGCGGACACGGATCTCGCCCTCCAGCGGGGTTCCGCCATGGACAAGCAGTACGTCTTCGGTGCCGGTGACGGTCATGAATCTCGCGTTCCGATTGGATGGACGGGGGGACCAAAGGGCAAGCGTAATGGCCGCGTACCCCCCTTCCGTAAGGCCAAGGCACCCAGAACAGGTCATGAGTTCGTGACAACACGAACCGTGCGGAACCGGACACTCCAGGTCACCGTCCCCGCCAGGCGCTCCACCTGCCCCTTTCGCCCCTGAGCTGCGTTCACTCCGGTATGCGCATTGGCTCCCCGCGCGGGGCGAAGATGCGGGATCATGTGGTCCATGACCGAGGTGTCCTCGCTCACAGGGCGGCTGCTCGTGGCCACGCCGGCCCTGGCGGACCCCAACTTCGACCGTGCGGTGGTGCTGCTCCTCGACCACGACGAGGAGGGCTCGCTCGGCGTGGTCCTGAACCGTCCGACGCCGGTGGAGGTGGCCGACATCCTGGAGGGCTGGGGAGAGCTCGCGGGCGCGCCCGGCGTCGTCTTCCAGGGCGGCCCCGTCTCGCTGGACTCGGCGCTCGGCATCGCGGTGATCCCCGGCGACGAGGGAGCGCCCCGGGCGGGCGCCCGCTCGCGCGCGGGCCGTGAGGACCCCGTCGGCTTCCGGCGCGTGCACGGCGCGATCGGCCTCGTCGACCTGGAGGCCCCGCCGGAGCTCCTCGCCTCCGCCCTCGGCTCGCTGCGGATCTTCGCCGGCTACTCGGGCTGGGGCCCGGGCCAGCTGGAGAACGAACTGGAGGACGGCGCCTGGTACGTCGTCGAGTCCGAGCCCGGCGACGTGTCGTCCCCGGACCCGGAGCGGCTGTGGCGGGCGGTGCTCAGACGGCAGCGCAGTGAGCTGGCGATGGTCGCCACCTATCCGGACGACCCGTCGCTGAACTGACCGGCCTGCCGGAGGTACCGCTCGGCCAGCGGGTGGGCGTCGCGTGCCGGGACCGCCAGGTGCACGGTGACGGGCGGCGCGTTCTTCAGGCGTACGCGGCGCAGGCCCGGGTGGGAGTGTCTGCGGGCCACCGGCTCGGGCGCCACACCCACGCCGTGGCCCGCCGCGACCGCCTCCACCCACTCGTCGAAGTTGTCGGCGGTGCAGGCGAGCCGGGGCCGGCGGGACGCGGGCCACAGGTCGGGGCGGGTCGTGCCGGTGACGGTGTTCACGACGAGCGGCACGTCCGCCAGCTCGGACCAGTCCACGACGCGGCGGCCCGCGAACTCGGCGGCGCCGCGGGCGACGACGGCCACCCGGGGCTCGTGGTGCAGCACGCGTGAGCGCACCGTGCTGCCCGGCGGTATCTCGCCGCGTACGACCGCCACGTCGCAGGCCCCCGAGGCCAGGCCCGCGAGCGGGGCGTCCCGGCGCACCAGGCGGACGCCCGCGCCGGTCGACGCCTTGAAGGCGGCGCTGAGCGCGACGCACGCCTCGGGCAGCACGGAGGTGAAGCCGAGCCGGAGCAGGGGCGGCTCGGCGCACGTCGCGCGCAGGGTGGCGTCGAGGCGGGTCAGGAGCGGGGCGAGGTCGTCCCGCAGCCGGTGGCCCGCGTCGGTGAGGACGACGCGGCGCGTGGTGCGCTCCAGGAGCCGGGCGCCGACGGCCTCCTCCAGGGCGCGCACGGTCCGGGTGAGCGCGGGCTGCCCCACGCGGAGCCGGTCGGCGGCGTGCGTGAAGCTCAACTCGTCGGCGACGGCGAGGAAGCCTCGGAGGTGGCGTAGCTCGACGGTGCGGAGGAGGGGGGTGGCGACGGGACCTTCCTGAGCGGTGCCGTCGGCCCTGTCCGTGCCATCCATGCCATCCATGCCATCCATGCCATCTGTGCCATCTGTGCCATCTGTGCCATCTGCGCCATTCACGCCATCCATGCTGCCCAAGCATAAATGGGCGCTCCGGGCATTTCCCCGGCGATGCGGAGGCCTCCTACGTTTCCCTCTCCCGGCGTGCCTGCCGGTGCTGAAACGTGACCGTACGAGGGAGTTGAGTGGCGTGCGCAAAGTGTGGCTGCTGATGTTGGGGGCCTTCACGTTGGGGCTCGATGCCTATGTGATGGCCGGGCTGCTGCCGGTCGTCGCCGGGGACCTGGGCACGACGGTGTCGCTCGCGGGGCAGATGGTCACCGTCTTCACCCTCGCGTACGCGGTGAGCGCCCCGCTCGTCGCGGGGATGGCGTCAGGCGTACGCCCCCGGGCGCTGATCATCGGCGCGCTCGCCGTCTTCACACTCGGCAACGCGCTGACCGCGCTCGCGCCGGGCCTCGCGGTGCTGCTCCTCGCCCGCGGCGTCGCGGGTGCCGGTGCCGGGGTCTACTCCGCGCTGTCCACGGCCGCCGCCGCCTCGCTGGTGCCGGGGGAGCGTCGCGGGCGGGCCCTCGCGCTCGTCATGGGCGGGATGAGTTCGGGCACGGTGCTCGGGGTGCCGCTGGGGGTGCTGCTCGCCGAGCACGCCGGGTGGCGCGCCACGATGTGGGGCGTGACCGGTCTCGGGGCGCTCGCGCTTGCGGGGCTCGCCGTGTGGCTGCCCGCCGTGCCCGCCGATCCGCCGGTGCCCGCGCGGGCCAGGCTCGCGGCGCTCACCGACCGCGGTGTCGTGCCGGTCGTCGGCGTCTCCTTCCTCGGGGCGGTCGCGAGCCTCGGCCTGTACACGTACCTCGCTCCCGTCCTCGATGCCACGGGCGGCGTGGGGGAGGGGGATGTCGCGCCGTACCTGTGGGCCTGGGGTGTCGGCGGGGTCATCGGCAGTGTTCTCGCGGGGCCGCTCGTGGACCGTACGGGGCGGGCGGTGGTGCTGGTCGGCGGCCTCATGGCGGCGCTGGTCCTCGCCATCGGCGCGCTTCCGTTGCTCGGTGCGGGGGCCTTTCCCGCGCTCGTCCTGTGGGGTGCGGTGGGCTGGGCGCTCCAAGTCCCCCAGCAGCACCGCCTCCTGTCGCTCCGCGCCGAACGCGGCACGGTGGCTCTCGCGCTCAACAACTCCGCGCTCTATCTGGGCAGTGCGGTGGGGTCGGCCGGGGCGGGGCTCGCGCTGTCCGCGGGGCTGGGGGCGGGGGATCTGCCCTGGGTGGCGGCGGGAGTGGCCGGTGCGGGGCTGGTCCTGCACGTGTTCGCCACCGGCTCCTTTCGTGTGCGGGTCGCCGGGGACGGGGTGCGCAGTTCCCCGCGCCCCTGAGGGAGCCGTGGTGCGGGCCCAGCGTCAACCCCCCACCGTGAGTACCCTTGGCCGTTATGAGCACTCTTGAGCCCGAGCCCGAGCGCGGGGCAGGTACGGGGACCCTCGTAGAGCCGACGCCGCAGGTGTCGCACGGTGACGGCGACCACGAGCGCTATGCGCATTACGTCCAGAAGGACAAGATCATGGCGAGCGCGCTCGACGGCACCCCCGTCGTCGCGCTCTGCGGCAAGGTGTGGGTCCCCGGCCGCGACCCGAAGAAGTACCCCGTCTGTCCCATGTGCAAGGAGATCTACGAGTCCATGAACTCCGACGGCGACAAGGACAAGGGCGGAAAGGACGGCAAGGGCGGCAAGAAGTAGCCGGCCCTCCCTTGCCTCTGTCTGTGTCTCTGTCTCTGTCTGTGTCTCTGTCTCTGCCTCGCATGAGCATGAGCAAGTCCTGATCGTCCGTTTCGGCCCCTTGTGGGGTCCCTTCGCCCGAGGGGCGTTGCGCGCGGCGCAACGCCCCTTTTGCGTTGCGCAATCGCGTGACAGCCTTGGGCGCCATGACCTTTGGGCAACTCATCCCGGCGCCCGCACGCGCCGAGGCCACGCAGAGCTCTTCCTTCGTCATCGACGCCTCCACCACGCTCCACGGCGGCCCCGGCACCGAAACCACCGAGCGGTGGCTGCGCACCACCCTCGGCGCCGCGCTCGGCCTGCCGTTCCCCGCAGCGGCCCAGGGCGCCGAGGACGCGGCCAATTCCCTCTCCCTGCGCGTCGACGACTCGCTGGCGCCTGAGGCGTACCGGCTCACCATCGACAGCGACCGCGTCGAGATCCGCGGCGGCGCGAGCGCCGGTGTCTTCTGGGGTGCCCAGACGCTGCGCCAGCTCCTCGGCCCCGACGCGTTCCGCCGCGCGCGGCTGCGGCCGGACGCCGAGTACTCCGTCCCCGCGGGCGTCGTCGAGGACGCCCCCCGCTTCGGCTGGCGCGGCATGATGCTCGACGTGTCACGGCACTTCATGCCGAAGGACGGGGTCCTGCGCTACCTCGACCTGCTCGCCGCCCACAAGCTCAACGTCTTCCACTTCCACCTCACCGACGACCAGGGCTGGCGCGTGGAGATCAAGCGCCACCCGAAGCTGACGGAGGCCGGTTCGTGGCGGGCCCGCTCCAAGTGGGGGCACCGCGCCTCGCCGCTCTGGGAGGAGCGGCCGCACGGTGGCTACTACACGCAGGACGACATCCGCGAGATCGTCGCGTACGCCGACTCCCTGCACATCGCCGTCGTCCCGGAGATCGACCTGCCGGGCCACTCGCAGGCCGCCATCAGCGCCTACCCGCACCTCGGCAACACCGACGTCGTCGACACCGAGGCGCTCACCGTCTGGGACACCTGGGGCGTCAGCAAGAACGTCCTCGCCCCGACCGAGGACGTACTCCGCTTCTACGAAGGCGTCTTCGAGGAGATCCTCGACCTCTTCCCCTCCACCTTCATCCACGTGGGCGGCGACGAGTGCCCCAAGGACCAGTGGAAGGAGTCGGCGCAGGCGCAGGCTCGCATCAAGGAACTGGGCGTCGAGGACGAGGACGGCCTGCAGAGCTGGATCATCCGGCACTTCGACCGCTGGCTCGCCGCCCGCGGCCGGCGGCTCATCGGCTGGGACGAGATCCTTGAGGGCGGCCTCGCCGAGGGCGCGACCGTGGCCTCCTGGCGCGGCTACCGGGGCGGTGTCGCCGCGGCCAAGGCGGGCCACGACGTCGTCATGTGCCCCGAGCAGCAGGTGTACTTCGACCACCGCCAGCACGGCGGCCCCGACGAGCCGATGCCCATCGGGTTCATCCGCACCCTGGAGGACGTCTACCGCTTCGAGCCCGTCCCCGCCGAGCTCACCGAGGAGGAGGCGGCCCGCGTCCTCGGCACCCAGGCCAACGTCTGGACCGAGGTGATGGAGAACCAGGGACGCGTCGACTACCAGGTGTTCCCGCGGCTCGCCGCCTTCTGCGAGGTGGCGTGGCGCAGGCTGCCCGCCTCAGCCGAGCGGGACTTCGCGGACTTCGAGCGGCGAATGGCCACCCACTACGCGCGACTTGACGCCCTCGGCGTCGACTACCGCCCGCCGACGGGACCGTTGCCGCACCAGCAGCGCCCGGCCCCCGAAGGGCTGACGAACAGGGATCTCGGACGCCCGATCGAGGGAGCGCCCCCGAACGTGTGAGGCGGCCCCGGGTGCGTACTCCCGGCGGCCCGCGCGAGAGCGTGGGCCGCCGGAAGCGTCAACGCAGAGCAGGGCCCAAGAAACCGGCACATTCCCCGTACCGGGGACGAATGCCTCCTACTGGACCCCCGCGTCGGGCCCCCGGGAAGATGTGCCAGAGTTGCCACGTCCGGGTTGTGAGCACGTACCGTACGGCGGAACAGGCGTAACGGTGACACGTCGCGAAACGGCGAGCACTTCACATACGCGTTGTACGTGGAGTAGGCGGCCGGGCATCGGGAAGGGGCAGCCGGTTTTGAGCACGCACGCACCGCAGGCGGCACGGACACCGCAATCGGTGAAGCTGCCCGCCACGCTGGACGAGGCCGTGGCGGCGCTCACCGCCATGCCCGCCGCCGTGCCCGTCGCCGGCGGCACGGACCTGATGGCCTCGGTCAACTCGGGGCAGCTGCGCCCCGCCGCCCTCGTCGGCCTCGGCCGCATCAGCGAGATCCGCGGCTGGCAGTACCAGGACGGCCACGCCCTGCTCGGCGCCGGGCTCACCCACGCCCGCATGGGCCGCCCCGACTTCGCCGCGCTGATCCCCGCGCTGGCCGCCGCCGCGCGCGCCGCGGGCCCGCCCCAGATCCGTAACGCGGGCACCCTCGGCGGCAACATCGCCTCGGCCGCGCCCACCGGCGACGCGCTGCCCGTGCTCGCCGCCCTCGAAGCCGTCCTGATCATCGCGGGACCCGGCGGAGCCCGCCGCGAGATCCCCGTCTCCCACCTGCTCACCGGCATGGAGATGCTCCGCCCCGGCGAGCTCATCGGCTTCGTGCGCGTCCCGCTGCTGCACGCCCCCCAGGTCTTCCTCAAGGCGACGGGACGCACCGGGCCCGGCCGCGCCACGGCCTCCGTCGCGCTGGTCCTCGACCCCGCGCGGCGCGGCGTGCGCTGCGCGGTCGGCGCCATCGCGCCGATGCCGCTGCGGCCCCTGGAGGCCGAGGAGTGGGTCGCCTCCCTGATCGACTGGGACGGCGAGCGCGGCAGCCTCGTCCCGGAGGCGGTCACCGCCTTCGGCGAGTACGTCGCCGCCGCCTGCATCCCGGAGCAGCCCCCGGCGGCCGACGGCACCGAACAGCCGTTGTCCCCCGCCGTACTGCACCTGCGGCGCACCGTCGCCGCGCTGGCCCGACGAGCACTGGGGAGGGCGCTGTCGTGAGCGACGACCAGAACACCCACAACGGCGGCGGCTGGCAGCCGCATCCGCAGGGCGAGTACGACTCCGACGCCACGGCGTTCGTCCAGCTCCCCGAAGGCATGCTGGACGCCCCGCTCGCCGCGCCGGGCCACGGCTACGTCCCGCCGCAGATAACGGTCACCCCCACCACCAGCGACGCCACCGATCCGGCGGCCACCGGCGCGTGGGTCATGCCGCCCGAGGTGACGGGCGTGCCCGGCGGCGGACGCGGGGTGCGGTGGCCCGACGCGGACACGGTGCAGGGCCACGCGGAGAGCCACGGGTACGACCCGCGGGCGACCGGCCAGTGGAACTTCGGCGAGGCGGAAGCGCCGCGGTCGCCGGTGTACGGGCACATGCAGGGCCACGGCCAGGCCCAGGCCCACGGTCAGGGCCAGGGGTACGAGCAGGGCCAGGGGTACGAGCAGGAGTACGGCCAAGAGCAGGAATACGGCCAGGACTACGGGCAGGACTACGCGCACCAGCAGTACGGGCAGGAGCCCGCCGGGCCGCCCGCGCCCGCCTCCGACGTCACCGGGCAGTGGTCGATCCCGGTCGCCGACGGCGATCTGCCGGACGAGTCGGGCGAGTTCACCGCCTCGTCGCTGTCCACGTGGGGCGGCACGCCTCCCGCGACGCTGCCCGGTGGCGCGCCCGCGCCGTGGGCGACGGGTGCGGGTGCGGGTGCCGGTGTGCCGTGGGGCGTGCAGGCGCAGGAGGCTCTGCGGCAGGTCCCGCCGGAGGTGCCGCAGGGCGTCCAGGAGACGCTCCGGGCGCCGGAACCCGCTCCCGCCCCGGCCTCGACCCCGGTCCCGGCCGCGGAGGAACCGGAGAACCGGTTCGAGAAGACGCAGTTGCTGCGGGCGATCCGCGTACCGTCCGAGCCGCCCGTGCCGCCCGTTCCCTCCGAGGACGAGTTCGCCGCCGAGCCGCTTGTGGAGCAGGTGCACGAGCCGGTTCACGAGCCGGTTCACGAGCCGGTTCACGAGCCCGCCGAGGTCGTGGCGGAGACCGAGCCCGAGCCCGAGCCCGCCGCTGAGCCGGACGAAGCGCACGTATCGACGGAAGAAGCGGTCGCGCCGGACGAAACGGGCGCCGTGGCGGACGAAGCGGACGTCGTGGCGGAAGCGGCGGACGAGCCCGCCGAGCAGCCCGCCGAGCCCGCCGAGGTTGTGGCACCCCTCGAGGCCGCCGAGACCCCGGACGTCACCGAGACCCCGGACGTCACCGAGACCTCGGACGTCACCGAGACCCCGGACGTCACCGAGACCTCGGACGTCACCGAGACCTCGGACGTCACCGAAGTCACCGACGCCGACGAGTCGCCCGCACCCGAGATCGCCCCCAACCCCCTCCACGACGACCACCCCCTCGTCTCCTACGTCCTGCGCGTGAACGGCACCGACCGTCCCGTCACCGACGCCTGGATCGGCGAGTCGCTGCTCTACGTCCTGCGTGAGCGGCTCGGTCTCGCGGGGGCCAAGGACGGCTGCTCGCAGGGCGAGTGCGGGGCCTGCAACGTCCAGGTGGACGGCCGTCTCGTCGCCTCCTGCCTGGTCCCTGCCGCCACCACCGCGGGCAGCGAGGTCCGCACCGTCGAGGGTCTCGCCGCCGACGGCCGGCCCTCCGACGTACAGCGGGCGCTCGCCAAGTGCGGCGCGGTGCAGTGCGGCTTCTGCGTACCGGGCATGGCCATGACCGTGCACGACCTCCTTGAGGGCAACCCCGCCCCGAGCGACCTGGAGGCCCGCCGCGCGCTGTGCGGCAACCTCTGCCGCTGCTCCGGCTACCGCGGTGTGCTCGACGCCGTGCGCGAGGTGGTCGCCGAGCGCGAGGCGACAGCGGCCGCCGCCGAACCAGCCGAACCCGCCGAGCCCGCCGCCTACGAGGAGCACGGCGGGACGGCCCGCATCCCGCACCAGGCGGGCCCGTACGACGCACACGGACCCGAAGGACCGCAGGGCCCCTACGGCCAGGACGGAGGCCACGCGTGAGCACCGAAGCCACCACCGCGACCGCGCCCGACGCCGCCGAGGAGGGCGCCGAGCAGCCGCCGCACGGCGTCGGCTCGTCCCTGCCGTCCGCGGAGTCCCGGGTGAAGACCGAGGGCACCTTCCCCTACGCGTCCGACCTGTGGGCCGAGGGCCTGCTCTGGGCCGCGGTCCTGCGCTCCCCGCACGCGCACGCGCGCATCGTCTCCATCGACACCGGCCACGCCCTTCAGATGCCGGGCGTGCACGCCGTCGTCACCCACGAGGACGTGCCCGGCGACGCGTTGCACGGCCGCCGGACGCCGGACCGGCCGGTCTTCGCCTCCGACGTCGTACGCCACCACGGCGAGCCCATCGCCGCCGTCGCCGCCGACCACCCCGACACCGCGCGGATGGCCGCCGCCGCCGTCATCGTCGAGTACGAGGTCCTCGAACCGGTCACCGACCCGGAGAAGGCGTTCGAGGCCGAACCGCTCCACCCCGACGGCAACCTGATCCGCCACATCCCGCTCCGCCACGGCGACCCGGAGGTGGCGGGCGAGATCGTCGTCGAGGGCCTGTACCGCATCGGCCGCCAGGACCCGGCGCCGATCGGCGCCGAGGCGGGCCTCGCCGTGCCGCGTCCCGACGGGGGAGTGGAGCTGTACGTCGCCTCCACCGACCCGCACGCCGACCGCGACCGCGCCGCCGCCTGCTACGGCATCGCACCGGAGCACGTGAAGGTCGTCGTGACGGGCGTCCCGGGCGCGACCGCCGACCGCGAGGACGCCGGTTTCCAACTCCCGCTCGGCCTCCTCGCGTTGCGCACCGGCTGCCCGGTCAAGCTGACCGCGACCCGCGAGGAGTCCTTCCTCGGCCACGCCCACCGCCACCCCACCCTCCTGCGCTACCGCCACCACGCGGACGCCGAGGGCCGCCTGGTCAAGGTCGAGGCGCAGATCCTGCTCGACGCGGGCGCGTACGCGGACACGTCGTCGGAGGCGCTCGCCGCCGCCGTCTCCTTCGCCTGCGGCCCGTACGTCGTGCCGAACGCCTTCATCGAGGGCTGGGCGGTCCGTACGAACAACCCGCCCTCCGGGCACGTCCGCGGCGAGGGCGCCCTCCAGGTGTGCGCCGCGTACGAGGCCCAGATGGACAAGATCGCCAAGAAGCTGGGCGTCGACCCGGCCGAGCTGCGGCTGCGCAACGCCATGGCGACCGGCGACATCCTGCCCACCGGGCAGACGGTGACCTGCCCGGCCCCGGTGGCCGAACTCCTCGCCGCCGTACGGGACTTCCCGCTGCCCGAGCTGCCCAAGGACACCCCCGAGGACGAGTGGCTGCTGCCCGGCGGCCCCGAGGGCGCGGGCGATCCGGCCGCCGTGCGCCGGGGCGTCGGCTACGGCCTCGGCATGGTCCAGCTCCTCGGCGCCGAGGGCACGGACGAGGTCTCCACGGCCACGGTGAAGGTGCACGACGGCGCGGCGACGGTGATCTGCGCGGCCGTCGAGACCGGCCAGGGCTTCACCACACTGGCCCGCCAGATCGTCCAGGAGACGCTCGGCATCAAAGACGTGAGCGTCGCGCCCGTCGACACCGACCAGCCGCCGGCGGGCCCGAGCTGCCGCGGCCGCCACACCTGGGTGTCGGGCGGCGCGGTGGAACGGGCCGCGAAGATGGTCCGCACCCAGCTCCTCCAGCCCCTCGCGCACAAGTTCGGCATGTCGACCGAGCTGCTCCAGATCACCGACGGCAAGATCACCTCGTACGACGGCGTGCTGTCCACGACCGTCACCGAGGCCCTGGAGGGCAAGGAGCTGTGGGCCACGGCCCAGTGCCGCCCCCACCCGACCGAGCCGCTCGACGAGGCCGGGCAGGGCGACGCCTTCGTGGGCATGGCGTTCTGCGCGATCCGCGCGGTCGTCGACGTCGACATCGAGATCGGTTCCGTACGGGTCGTGGAGCTGGCCGTCGCCCAGGACGTGGGCCGCGTCCTCAACCCCGCCCAGCTGCGGGCCCGCATCGAGGCGGGCGTCACCCAGGGCGTGGGCGCCGCGCTCACGGAGAACCTCCGCACGCCCCGCGGCCTGGTCCGCCACCCGGACCTCACCGGCTACGCGCTCCCCACCGCCCTGGACACGCCCGACATCCGCATCGTGAAGCTGGTCGAGGAGCGCGATGTCGTGGCCCCCTTCGGCGCGAAGGCGGCCAGCGCGGCCCCGGTCGTGACGTCCCCGGCGGCCATCGCCTCCGCGGTCCGCGCGGCGACGGGCCGCCCGGTCAACCGCCTCCCGATCCGCCCGCAGGCGGCCGTAGCGACGTGACGGCCCGCCGGAACCGCGGGGTTCCGACGGGCCGCCGGGTGTGCCGGGGCGGGCCCCGGGCTCAATGGCGCGGGGCTACTTGCCGTGGTACGCGTCGTGGACCGACAGCGTCGACTTGTTGCCGTCCTTGTCCGTGACGGTGGCGCGGAAGGCGATTCCCTCGCCCTTCGCCGGGTTCCGCACGGAGATCCTGCCGTCCCGGACCGGCGTCTTCTGCCAGGTCCGGCCGTCGTCGTACGAGACGTACACGGCAAGGGACTTGAGGTTGCCCGGACCCGCCGCCGAGCCCTGTACCTTCACCGGCACGGACTGGGTGGCGCCCGCCGGGGCCCGGCTCGACAGGTCGAGCTTCGGCGCGAACCGCACCGTGGACGCCGGGAGCCGGACCTTCTCCGTCCCCGTGTTCTTGGACCGGAACGTCCAGCTCGCGTCGATGCGTGAGGAGGCCGCGGCCGTCCTCGGATCGCGCGTCACGGAGGTCGTCAGCCGGTACTCCGCCTCGTCGGCCGGGACTCTGAAGGTCTCGGAGCCGGACACCGGATCGTCGTTCTCGGCGATTTTCGTGCCGTCCCGGTACAGGGTGGACTTCGCCGAGGCGTACGCGCTCCAGCCCGGGTGGCCCTTGCCGTCGGCGGCGACGGGGAGCCGGCCGCCGATCCTGTCGCCCTCGCGGAAGAGGCCGAGGTCCTTGCCGAGGGCGGGGCCGAAGACGCCGGTGTTGAACGTCCTGGCGTATGTACCGCCCGCCTTGTAGGTCTCCGGGGGCATCGAGTAGCTGCCCTCCAGGACCGGGTCGCCGTCCGCGTCCTTGTCGCCGTACTGCGAGAAGTCGATGCCCCACCGCGTCCCGTCGAGCGCGGAGACGTGCACGGTCTTGGTGCGCGGCAGCGGCTGCGGGGTCAGGATCGGTGAGATGCCGCCGGCCTGCGGCTGGTATCCGGCGACGAACAGGGAGCCCGAGCGGCCGGGCGAGGAGGCGCCCGTGCCGACCTTGAGCGTGGCGAAGTCGGCGGGCTTCAGGTGCCGGGTGTAGCCGGTCGCGAGCTTCTTGACGGGGCCGCCGATGACCATGTCGTAGCGGGTGTCGGCGCCCTTCAGCCAGGTGCCGAGCCACTGCTGGCCGAGGCCATCGGGCGCCTGGGGGCCGAGGTGGGCGGTGCGCATGTGCTGGAAGGCGGTGACGCGCAGGGCGCCGAGTTCGTACCCCGCGTAGCTGTAGCGGCCGTCCATGGAGACCAGCTCGGCGGACGGGTCGGGCCCGGTGATGTCGACCGGCTTCGTCTTGCGGGCGTCGACGGTCACCGTCGTGTCCTTGTCGACGACCAGCGCGGGACCGGCGAGCCAGTCGACGCCCTTGTCGCCGTTCTCGGGGTCGACGTAGATCGCCGCGTCGAGCAGGTAACTGCCCTTGGCCAGGCGCGCCTTGAACGTCGCCGACGAGGAGTCCGGGAACAGGTTGAGGCCCTTGTCGGCGCCGGTGATGGCCGACAGCGACGACGCGTGGTTCGACGCGGGCCTTCCGTCGCGGCCGATGAACTTCAGCGTCACGTCGTACCGCTCGATCTCCCGCTCGACCACGGCGGCGGTGCGTACGGACTGGCCGCCGCCGTTCGCCATGACGTACGCGGAGTACGTGCCGTCGACGGTGCCGCCGAGCTTCGAGTCCGCGGTCAGCTCCACCGAGGCGGTACCGCCCGCCGGGACGGTCACCTTCTCGGCGCCGAGCGAGAAGAAGCCTGCCGGGGCCGGGTCGCCCTCGGGCCCGGCAGCCGCCATGCTGAGGTCGAGGGAGACGTCATCCGTACCGAGATTGCGGTACGTCACCTTCTTGGTGAGCGGCTCGTCGTCGGTGTGCGGCCACGCCTGGATGCCGAAGTTGACGGAGACGGGTTCGGCGATCACGGTCTGCCCGATGGCCCGGTCCACCGCGATACGGCCCGAACCCTGCTGGAACGGCCGGTAGCCGCCGTCCTTCGTGGAGGCGGTGAGCGCGCCCTTGAGCTCGGCGTACGTCCACTTCGGGTGCTGCTGCTTGAGCAGTGCCGCGGCGCCCGCCACGTGCGGGGACGCCATCGACGTACCGGAGATCGACAGATAGCCCTCCGGGTTCTGGCCGACCTGCTTCTCGATGGCGGAGCCGGGGGCGGCCGCGGCGGTGATGTCCACGCCGGGCGCGGTCACGTCGGGCTTGATCCCACCGTCACCGGCGCGCGGACCCCGGCTGGAGAACGGGGCCAGCTTGTCGTTGTCGTCGACCGCGCCGACGGTCAGGGCGGCGTCCGCGGTGCCCGGCGAGCCCACGGACCCGGGCCTGCCGTCGTTGCCCGCCGAGACGGCGAAGAGGATGCCGTTCTCCTCGGAGAGCTTGTTCACCGCCGCTTCGAGCGGGTCGACATCGGGGCTGTCGCCGCCGCCGAGGCTGAGGTTGACGACGTCGGCGCCCTCGGCCGCCGCCCACTCCATGCCCGCGACGATCCCGGAGTCGTCACCGAACCCGTCGTCGTCGAGGACCTTGCCGCTGATGAGCTCGGCGCCGGGTGCGACGCCCTTGAACTTGCCGCCCGACTTGGCCCCCGTGCCCGCGGCGGTCGACGCGACGTGCGTGCCGTGGCCGACGCGGTCCTTCAGGTCGGGGGAGGCGGAGAAGTTCTTCTCGGCGACGACCTGGCCGTGGAGGTCGGGGTGGGTGGTGTCGACGCCCGAGTCGAGGACGGCGATCCTGACGCCCTTGCCGTCGTACCCGGCGTCCCACGCCTTGTCGGCACCGATCTGCCTGACGCTCTTGTCGAGGGTGGCCTCGCGGGTCCCGTCGAGCCAGACGTGCTCGATGCCCTTGCCGCCGACGCCGTCGGTCAGGGTCTTCCACAGGTCGGCCGCGTCCTGCTTCGGGGTGGTGACGGCGTCGGCGTTCAGTGACTTCAGGGTCCGGCGGACGGTGGTGTCGCCGGTGGCGCGCAGGCCGGCCCTGGCGTGGGCGGCGCTGCCCTTGTAGCCGACGATCAGCTTGAGGCCCTTCGCCTTCGCCTGAGCCGCACGGTTGCGCTTCTCGCTCAACTCCGTTACGTCGAAGAACCGTTGATCGATCCGTCCCTCGGATATCAGGCGCTGGGCGTCCGCGGGGAGTACGAGGGTGTGGCCGCCCGGCGAGCGGAGCGTACGGACGGGAACGCGTTCGCGGCCCTTCGCCGGGGCGAAACCGGTGACGCGGCCTTGGGGGTCGACGGTGACGTGGTCGCCGGTGAGGAGGGTGAGTCGGTGTGTAGTGGTGCGTGGCGCGAAGGCGTCGGAGCGGGTGCTGTTGCTGTCGCGGGTGCTGTTGCTGTTGGTCCCGGGCCGTAACGGCCCGTCCCCGTCCTGCCGGGCCGCTGCGGGGCCCGTCATACCCGCCGTGAGAGCCATGGCGGCGGCCGCGGCTACGGTCGCCGCGCATGCTCTCTTCACGTGGTCGCGCAAGTTTCCTCCCTGGAACCGTGTGGACTCGTGGCACGTGAGTCCTGTTCCGGGAGTATGTCGGCCCAACTGGGCGTGTTTCGATGCCTGTTACAGGAACCAAACGGAAAGAGAGAGGCCGTGGCGGGAATCGAACCCGCGTAACTGGATTTGCAGTCCAGCCCCTCAACCACTCGGGCACACGGCCAAGTCTTCGACGTGCTGTCGACCTGACCTCTTGAACGTAGCGGTGGTTCGGGTGGGGGCTCAAGGGAGTGGAGGGTGGCGCAATGGGACTGCCATGTGGCGTTCATGAACGGGAGACGTTCGGTGGGCCGGTGTCTTTGGGGGTGGGCGGGGGCGTCCGGGGTTTTGCGGAGTGTGGCGGTTACCGGCCCGCACTACTAGGGGGGCGCCGGCGGGCCGAGGGGGTGTCACGATACAATGGG